>JAGLKG010000149.1 GCA_023141835.1 Maribacter sp.
TGTGGAGGGCATTTGGGACATGTATTCGATGATGGACCATCTGATACCACAGGCAAGAGACATTGTATAAATGGGGCCGCTTTGAAATTTATTCCCATGGACCAATAATCTATATGAACCGTTGGAAAAAATGAATGCCATTTTGAACCTCTTTAAATGACCCATCAGGAAAACTTCATAAAAAGTGCCTTGTTTGAATTCCATCGTTATAAGACCTTGGGAGACAACACCTTCGCACAACTCAATGATAAAGAGCTACTTTGGCAATACACTGAAACAGACCATAGTATATCCCAAATCGTAAAGCACATTTCAGGCAACATGCTAAGCAGATGGACCAACTTCTTAACGGAAGATGGCGAAAAACCTTGGAGAGATCGGGATACCGAATTTGAACATCCGTTTACTTCAAAAACCAAGATGATCACAGCTTGGGAAAAGGGTTGGCACTGCCTTTATGAAGCTCTTGCAACTGTAAACGCCACTAACTTTGACACATCCATCAAGATTAGAAATGAGCAACACACCCTAACAGAGGCCATAAATCGTCAATTGGCGCATTATGCCAATCATGTAGGCCAAATAATCCTATTAGGAAAAATGATAAAGGGGAGCCAATGGGTTTCCCTCTCAGTTCCCAAAGGGGAATCACAGGTCTTTACTACAAAAAAATAGGCGAATAATTCAATTCCAGGCCATTCCCGTTTGCCTGATCTATCTTTCCCTAATCAAATTATTATTTTAAAATGGAATTTAAAATACTACCGTAAGGTTTTTGTATTTTTGCGCCTCTCCCGATAATTATCGGGATGAAAATCAAAGCATAAAAATATGAGCAATTTCGATGTTATTGTCTTAGGTAGTGGTCCTGGGGGTTATGTTACGGCTATACGCGCATCCCAACTTGGTTTAAAGACCGCAATTGTTGAAAAGGAAAATCTTGGTGGTGTCTGCTTAAATTGGGGTTGTATTCCTACTAAAGCATTATTGAAATCAGCTCAGGTTTTTGAATACCTTCAACATGCCGGGGACTACGGATTGAAAGCCGATGGCGTTGATAAGGATTTTGATGCTGTTGTGAAAAGAAGTCGAAATGTGGCCGATGGCATGAGCAAGGGCGTGCAGTTCTTGATGAAGAAAAACAAGATTGAGGTCATTAATGGGTATGGAACTTTAAAAACCGGAAAAAAACTATCGGTTAAGGATGCTGATGGCAATGAAACCGAATACAGTGCCAATCATATCATCATTGCTACGGGAGCACGTAGCAGGGAGTTACCTAGTTTACCCCAGGATGGAAAAAAAATCATTGGGTATCGTGAGGCCATGACCTTAGATCATCAACCCAAAAAGATGATCGTTGTGGGTAGTGGTGCCATAGGCATTGAATTTGCCTATTTCTACAATGCTATGGGCACTGAGGTTACCGTAGTGGAATTTTTACCAAACGTTGTTCCTGTTGAGGATATTGATATTTCAAAACAATTGGAGCGCAGTTTCAAAAAGATAGGCGTAAAAATAAAGACCTCGGCAGAAGTAACTTCGGTCGATACTTCGGGAGAGGGTGTAAAGGCTACTATAAAAACGGCCAAAGGTGAAGAAGTACTGGAAGCTGATATTGTTTTGTCTGCAGTTGGAATAAAAACCAACATTGAAAATATCGGCCTTGAAGATGTTGGTATTGCAACGGACCGTGATAAAATCTTGGTGAACGATTATTACCAAACCAATATTCCCGGCTATTACGCCATCGGTGATGTAACCCCAGGCCAGGCATTGGCACATGTTGCCTCGGCAGAAGGGATTCTTTGTGTTGAAAAAATAGCCGGTATGCATGTAGAAGCCTTGGATTATGGCAATATTCCTGGCTGTACCTACTGTACACCGGAAGTAGCTTCTGTAGGACTTACGGAACAACAAGCCAAGGATGCAGGACACGATATCAAAGTAGGGAAATTCCCGTTCTCTGCCAGTGGTAAAGCTAAGGCTGCTGGTACTTCCGACGGCTTCGTCAAGGTCATCTTTGACGCCAAGTATGGCGAATGGTTAGGTTGCCATATGATAGGAGCAGGAGTAACCGATATGATCGCTGAAGCTGTGGTGGCCCGTAAATTGGAAACCACAGGGCATGAGATTTTAAAAGCCGTGCATCCACACCCAACCATGAGCGAAGC
>JAGLKG010000015.1 GCA_023141835.1 Maribacter sp.
GTTCTTGATGAAGGTAATGATTCAACCAAAGTTACTTGGGGGTTTTTCGGATAAAAACAGGTTTCCGGTTAGTATTATGATGCTTTTTATGGACATGGATAAAAGCATAGGTAAAGATTTTGAACAAGGTTTATCAGATTTAAAATCAATCTTAGAAAAATAGGGGCTATGGAAATAACTTGGTTGGGTGGTTTGAAATCCCCGTGACGGACATGGACAGGGCCCAGAAGTTTTATGAGAAAGTGTTCAATGTTAGAATTGATATTCATGATTTGGGAGGTATTATCATGGGTTGGTTTCCCAATGCTCCTGGAAGACCCGGCGCGACTGGTTCGCTAATTCAGCATAGTAAGTATACCCCCAATGAGAAAGACGGAGTTTTGATTTATTTTTCTTGTAATGATTTAGCGAATGAACTTAATCGGGTCGAAATGGCCGGAGGTGAAGTTTTTCAACAAAAAACTGAAATTGGAGGTGGACATGGTTTCATGGGATTAATTAAGGATACTGAAGGAAACCGGATTGCCCTGCATTCCTTGAAGTAGAATTTAAATATAAAAGACAGTAGCCTCAGCTCTAGAACCTAACCTGAAAGGGGGACCACTGGTGCCGATGCCTTTAGAAACATACATTCGCAGATTGTTAATGCGATACCATCCTCTTAGATAATTACCACTTCCTTTGGGTTTAAAAAACTCTTTACCTAAAAAAGTAATCTGGCCTCCATGGGTGTGACCATGTGAAGGTCTTATCTCTTTAGCACTATAATTATTGTGCCAATTCCAAAAGGGCGATGTCAAAATCATTTTCTAGGACGACTTTACCATTTTTGACCTCCACGGTCGTTTCTGAATAGGTATCATAAAGTGAAGTCCCGTCGCCAAAAAAACCTTTTACCCAAAGAGATTTTTTTCCTTTAGGCAAATCCAACCCCACAACGACCTTGTCTTTGAAATCATCCTTAATATATGTCCTGCTGAACACATAGGGCTTTTTGGCCAGTCGTTTATGCTTTCCTGCACCAATAGCTGGATGTGCATTTCTGAACTGCCCTAATTTTTGCCAATGCCTCAGGATATTCTTGGTTTCCAGTGAATCATTTTGGTCATCCCAATTCATAAAGGAACGGAGTGTGGCGTCACCTTGGGTGCCTTCAATGGTCAAATTCCTTGAAGACTCATCGCCATAATAGATTTGAGACGCTCCTGGAGTAAGTAATAAAACATTAGCAGACCTTATGGGTTTTTTCCTTTCTTTATCATAAGGGGCCCCGTCGTCGTGAGAGGTGAGATAATTGACAACGCTTTTACCCTTAAGTTGGTTATATAGCAGTTTACTATATTTTTTGAATATGGAATCATAATCCCCATCTGCATCTTTCTTTAGTTCAAAATTGATCAATCCCTTAAAGCCATAGCTAAAAAAATCTACCTTGTTATCTCCGAAATCAAACTCCCTGCCACCAGAGGCCCCATAGTTATAAACTTCACCAACCATATAAAAGGAATTATCATCCAAAACCTCATTAGGATGTTTTTTTTTCCAAGCATCAAATGCAGTAGAAGCTTCTGAATAGAGCTCTGCCCATGCATTTTCATTGACATGTTTTACGGTATCTACCCTAAAACCATCGATACCCAAATCGTTAACGTAATCCGTCAACCATTTTATTATATAAAATCGTGGAGCCCTTGGATAATCAGTACGATCGAAAAATAGCTGAAGCTCTTCCAATTCATTACTCAATCTACCTTCTTCTTTCCATTTGGCCAAAAGGGCATCGGGCAATTCTACAGGTTCTTCAGATTCTGTAATGATATCGGGTAAGTTATCCACTAAAGTACAGGCTGTTGTATTTTGGTATGTTGTAAATTCACAAGTGGGCGAAGTACGTACCCATTCACTCGGCCAAACGGAATCTATATCAGTTACTGGACCAGTATGGTTAAGTACAACGTCCATTAACACACGAATTCCATTTTTATGGGCGGTTTTCACCAATATCTCCAGATCTTTTTTGGTTCCGAAATTAGGGTCTAGGGCCGTCCAATCTTTAGTCCAATAACCGTGATATCCGTATGTATTTCCGGTCAATTCATCTGTGTCCCCGTGTACTTGTTCAACTACTGGCGTGAACCAAATTGCATTTACCCCCAACTTGTTGAAGTAACCTTCTTGGATTTTTTGGGTAATTCCTTCCAAATCACCTCCCATAAAACCTCTAAGCACGCCCGTTTCATTAGTTCTTTCAAAATTTAAGTCGTTCGCTTTATTTCCGTTGTTAAAACGATCGGTCAACATAAAATAGATATTGGCACCTTCCCATACGAAAGGCCTATTAGGTTCTGATTTCGTACTGTTTTTAGAAGAAAGAGCGACAAATTGGCTAACTGTTTCCTTTTTTCCTTCTTTGCAACCACTAAAAAGGGTAAGAATAAAAACCAAGAGCAATAATTTATGCATTTTCATCTATTTTGGTTTAAAGCTATAAAACGAAGTGGGAAATTGAAAATTTATCTTCTTCGATTCAATACCTTGAATTCTTCATAACAACTGCTGATTGCATCTAAAATTTGAAGATCGTTCGCTGTGGTAATAAATGATTTTGAATAACTGCAGTTATTAAGAATGTCCTCAATATCTACTTTTTCTATTTGAAGCAATTCAGTAAGTGTTTCACGGTCGAACTTGGAGGCAAGAAGGTCACGAATAGCATCATCTTCCTTTACCATTCTTAATTTTCTCATTTGATTGGGTTTTTTACCAAAGAGATTACGTAATAGATCCGCGGGATTTAATATTGCGCCCAGTACCCTAGTTACTGCACTAGGGTTTTTACGACCGGCCTCATAACCTACACTAAGCCCTGATATACTGTATTGATAAGCCGTGTTTATCGGTAAATTTTTTACGTCGATTTCAAGATAGCCAGTTAGTTGAAAAGGCCTTACTATTACTTCTTCAAGAGCATATGCGAGTTCTGTAAGCGCAATTTGGGTTTCCTTGAACTTGAACATATCATTGGTGACTCTTATTTTTTGTGATTTAAATCCAAGGAATGAAAAATACAAAGTATCATTGACCGATGCATGAATCGAAAATGCCCCTTTTTTATTCGTAATGGTACCGCGTACTTTATTGAGATTTACAATATGCACACTTTCCATAGGTCGCTGTGTCTGCGCATTTACAACAATAGCACTAAAACTCTGCGTTTCTTGTTCGGTCTCCTGTGAAAACCCAGCGAAGCCACATATAATCAATAAAAAAACAAAATATTTTCCCATTGGTCTAAAATCCGAATAAAAAGACACTAATCAAAGTCAAAAATGGGCGTGGGGATATTTTTAATATACAATTAACTAAAAGAAATCACTTTTTCTTTTTCCTCTTCTTTTGCCTGAATAGGGAGAATTACCACCAGATGATTTTTTTTCGTTTCTTTTTCTGGAAGACCCACGGTCTCTTCGGCTGCTCGAACCGCGTTCATCACTCCGTTCAAAAGAACCTTTTTTTCTATCCCTTCTTCCACGACCACCTCCGCCACCTGGGTTTTTAGATACTTCAACGTTTACAAACCTTCCGTCTACTTTGAATTCGGTGAACGTCGACAAGATTCTTTCAGTTACCTCAGCATCTGTGTTGAAGAATGAAAAACTATCTTTTACATCAACCTTAAAAACATCATCTTTTCCAAGATCAACTGTATCTCGAATAAAATCTTTCAGCGACATCCAATCATAACCATCTTTTTCCCCGACATTAATAAAGTAACGAACAGAGCCACTGGTTGGAACGTCTCCCCCTCGTTCACCTCTTCGTTCACGTCGTTCTCCAGAGTCCTGGATATTCAAATCCCTGGTCTTATTGTAATAATTATAGAATCTAGTAAATTCTACTGAAACTATTTTTTTAATAAGTTCTTCACGGTCTATTCCTTGAAATACGTCATTAATGGCTGGTAAAAAGTTTTCCACCTCTTCATTGATTTCCGTATCCTTTATTTTATTGGCCAAATGATAAAGCTGTATCTCGCAAATTTCCATTCCCGTAGGAATTGTTTTGGTAATGAACTTTTGCTTTATTTTATTTTCAATGGCTTTTATTTTACGCAACTCACTTCTAGTTACAATAACCATTGAAATACCCGATTTACCAGCACGGCCAGTTCGGCCACTACGGTGCGTATAGGTTTCGATTTCATCGGGTAATTGATAATTTATTACATGAGTGATATCCTCAACGTCTATTCCACGTGCTGCCACATCGGTAGCAACTAGCATCTGGATTTGTTTCTTACGGAAGGAATTCATTACCAAATCTCTCTGGTTTTGGCTTAAATCCCCATGCAGAGCACCTGCATTGTACCCGTCTTCAATTAATTTTTCGGCAACTTTTTGGGTATCTCTTTTGGTTCTACAGAAAATGACTGAAAAAATATCAGGATTGGTATCCGCCAATCTTTTTAAAGCCGGGTACCTATCCCTACCACCTACAACGTAGTATTCGTGTCGAACTGTTGTTGCCCCTGAGTTTTTATCGCCTATGGTAATCTCTTGTGGGCTATGCATGAATTTTTTTGCTATTACCGATACTTCCTTAGGCATGGTAGCGGAAAATAGCCAAGTGGATTTTTCCTTTGGTGTATTTGAAAGAATATCCTTTATATCCTCAAAAAAGCCCATGTTCAACATTTCATCGGCTTCATCCAAAATGCAATAGTCGATTTTGCCAATGTTGACCAATCCCCGATTGATCATATCTTTCATACGACCTGGGGTCGCAACAACGATCTGTGCCCCCTTTTTTACCTGCCTTGCTTGGTCTGTAAT
This sequence comes from Maribacter sp., assembly GCA_023141835.1. Taxonomy (GTDB): domain Bacteria; phylum Bacteroidota; class Bacteroidia; order Flavobacteriales; family Flavobacteriaceae; genus Maribacter_A. The sequence goes on from JAGLKG010000015.1 coordinate 4,833, forward strand.
GCTTGCCCCTCCATAAATCGCAACCACATTGATGCTCTTCTCGTACTTTGCGTACAATTTGAGTTCGTTGGTGAGCTGCAAACAAAGTTCCCGGGTAGGAGATAGGATCAACCCTTGTGTGGTTCTATTATTGCTATCTATTTTTTGGATCAGAGGAAAACCAAACGCAGCCGTTTTGCCGGTTCCTGTTTGAGCCAGGGCAACCAAATCGGTTTCGCCTTCCAATAAAATGGGGATAGTTTTTTCCTGGACTTCAGATGGGCTTTCAAACCCTAAATCGGTCACAGCATCCAATAGGGACTTCTGCAGTCCGAGTGCTTCAAATTTTGTCATAATGTGTGTTACTTAATCGCAAATATGTGTGTTGTATAGAGCGATTATCGTACATAACCCATTAGACTCAGCGCAACACCTGCCATACCGGCGGCAATTATTAAAGGCGCAAAGGTACTACTATTTATTTATATGGGATTTTGAGAGGTACTTTACGTTTATGGTGCCAAAGTATAGCCGTATATAGACAATGCAATACCTATTAAGCCAAAAATGACCATCAATCTAATGAACCATTTCTGTAAGCTGGCGTTATCATAAATGATAATACAGACAGCACCTAGGACAATACTGATCTGGAAAAAAAGCATGCCAATGTCAAATTTTTTAGTGGCAATATCATATTCTATAGCTAATTCCCTCCATTCGTTGACGCCAACGATCACTCCCATTTCACCATTCAAATCTTGAGCCCACTCTTCTTTTGGAGTATTGGATGAGCCAATAAGTATTTCCTTTTTTTCAGCGTTATATTTTTTTATTTTCTCCTTTGTTCCTTGAATTTTGTTAAGTATAGTGGCTTTTTCGTTTTCAGAAATCAATGTGGTGCCTAATATCGTTTCGAGATAGTTAAGTTCACTCTCCCTTAAACTTCCTTTGATACTTTTTGATTGATACCAATTGGAATAATTGGAGACCTTATTGTGTGCAATCATCATGTCTTCCTCCAATTCGCCATTGACCATTTGGGAGATTGCCATAAGAGCTGCAAAAAAGGCAATCAAGACTCCTCCAATGGCCTCGGCATTTTCTGATGCCACGGATACTTCCATTGTTTTCTTGTTTTTTTCATCATGTAGCATAGTACAAGCTGTTTAAATAGGTAACTAATTGATTTATAGCTTTGCCGCGGTGGCTAATTTTGTTTTTAATTGCTAAGGGTAATTCGGAAAAGGTTTGGTGGTAGTCTTTTGGCTTGAAAATAGGGTCATATCCAAATCCTTTTTGTCCCCTCCTTTTTGTAGTGATTTCACCTTGGACCTGTCCCTTGAACAAATGTTGTTCATTGTTCAGGTTTAAAGCTATTACGGTCTCAAATCGGGCAGTCCTTTTTGCGTTTCCTTTCAATTCTTCCAATAGTTTGTGAATATTGTCCCCTGCATCTCTTTGTTCGCCAGCGTAGCGGGCAGAATATACACCTGGAGCACCATTCAGTGCATCTACCAGCAATCCTGTATCATCCGCAAAACAGGGGAAACCATATTTTTTGAAAACATAATCAGCTTTGAGAATTGCATTCCCTTCCAAAGTATTGGCCGTTTCAGGGATGTCTTCGGCGCAATCAATATCATTCAAGGATAAAAGTGTTATATGGGTTGGGAATATTTCCTGCACCTCTTTTACCTTATTCCGGTTATGTGTGGCGAAAACCAATTTCATTTCTCCAATTGTAATTTTAGTAATCGATTTATTGATCTCTAGATTTAGAAATGCCTTTGAATATTTAAGGGTTATGAATTTGCATAGATACAAAAGTCCGGAAAAGATTTGGTAGGGCATTTAATGGAGTAAAAATAGTAATTTTATTTGCTAATAATTTATTGTACAATGAAGTTAAAACTACCACCGCTCCTCATTTTTGTTATTTTTTTAGGGCTGATGTATTTTTTGTCAAAATATTTGCCCATAGGAGATTTTGAATTTTTTGGAAGTAAATATTTGATATTTACCCTAGTGGGTATTGCCATATTGATTACGCTCATTTCTGTGCTTCAATTTTTTAGGTCCAAGACCACAATTGATCCAAGAGTACCTTCCAAAGCTTCAAAGTTAGTGACTTATGGGGTCTATAAATTTTCGAGAAACCCCATGTATTTGGCTTTATTGTTGCTATTATTGGCTTGGGGACTATGGCTTGGCAATGCTTTTAATACTTTATTGGCGGCAGGTTTTGTGGGTTATATGAACAAATTTCAAATTATCCCGGAGGAGGAAGCTCTTACAGCTATGTTCGGAAAGGAATATCAACAGTATAGCAAACAGGTAAGACGTTGGTTTTAGTTAGGAGATTCAATAGTGTTTAAATCAACATATTCCTTTATTAGCTTATATTTTGATACATTAGTATATATGCTTATAATATTGTATATTAGCATATTAACTTATATTGTATGGTTGCGATAATCACGGGGGATATTATTAATTCAGCAAAATATAGTGCATCGGAATGGATGACAAAACTAAAGACCTATCTGTCTAAATGGGGGGACTCACCTTCAGTTTGGGAGATATATCGTGGAGATGAAATTCAGCTAAGAATAGCAACGGCCGATGCTTTACAAGCAACCATTCAATTGAAAGCATTGATGAAGTCTGTAAAAGGACTGGATATTAGATTGAGTATCGGAATTGGTGATGAGAGCCATGTCGGTCACAGTGTAAGCGAATCAAACGGAACAGCATATCAGCGTTCAGGAAGAGGGTTGGAAAGATTAAAAAAGAATAAGGCAAATTTAATGCTCGCAACTGGTGATGAAAAATATGATAAAACATTTAATTTACTCTTAAAAATGGCCTTGGATTTTATGGATAATTGGAGTCCAGTTTCAGCGGAGATAGTATCCATGAATCTGAGAAATCCGAATGCTTCCCAACAAATGTTGGCAGAAGAGCTACATATAAAGCAATCAGCGATTAGTCAACGTCAGAAAAGGGCGCGATTGGACTTGGTTCGGGAACTTTTGGCGTATTACGAGGAGACCATTAATGAAATTGAAGAATAATGCTATTTACCAAACTCTTTTTAGCCCACCTTTTAGGGGATTTTTTATTTCAACCTACACGATGGGTAATTCACAAGGAAGCCAATAAAATAACATCCAAGTATCTGTACCTGCATATTGTAGTACATTTTGTGGTTAGTATGGTATTGTTATGGGATTTAAGCTATTGGAAATTGGCTTTGATCATAACGGTATCACACTATTTTATAGACCTTGGAAAACTCTATGTGACACCCCTTCTAAAGAACAAAAGCATTCCGTTTTTTATAGATCAGTTATTACACCTCGTCGTTCTCTACGCCTGCGCATACCATGAAAATATAATGGAACATACCATTTTTCTAATTGAAAATATAGATTGGCCTTTAGTAACTGCATTGGTATTTGTCAGTTTCCCAACGGCAATCATTATGGGGAAGTTATTGGAAGGAATGTCTCAAAAGATTGAATTAGACCACAAATCCTTACCCAATGCGGGAAAGTACATTGGCATTATTGAACGCCTTTTTGTGTTGATATTCATTATTTTGGGAAGGTGGGATGCCATAGGGTTATTGATTGCGGCCAAATCGGTATTTCGCTTCAATGACCTAAAGCAAAGTAACAATCGAAAACTTACTGAATATATTTTAATCGGGACATTGCTTAGTTTTGGCATTGCCATTGGTACAGGAATTATTTATACTGGTCTCGGATAACACAAAGGTGAAACTATGAAAAGAGTACTTTTGATTATTTTGGCAATCTTGGCCATCACATGTAAAGATGTAAAAAACAAAGAAACGAGGAGTAAGGAAACCACAAAAAACGCGAAGCGGTGGTCAAAGCAGAAGGCCTGGGACTGGTATCGCGAACAACCTTGGCTGGTAGGGGCTAATTTTAATCCCAGTACTTCAATAAACCAATTGGAATTTTGGCAAGAAGACACTTTTGATTCGGAGACCATAAAGAGGGAATTAAAATGGTCAGCCGATTTGGGCATGAACCTGCATCGCGTATATCTTCATAATCTATTGTGGAAGCAAGATTCCGTTGGGTTTCTTGACCGTTTAGATACCTATCTTTCCTTGGCAGAGACCTATAACATCAAGACCATGTTCGTTTTACTGGATGACGTGTGGCACCCTATCCCGAAGTTAGGGAAACAACCTGAGCCCACTCCTCATGTGCATAACTCTGGATGGGTACAGGCTCCAGGAGCGGAGATTTTGGCTGATACAACCAGGCACAAGGAGTTGAAAGGCTATATAAAAGGAGTTACGGGACATTTTGCGAATGATGATCGCGTATTGGTGTGGGATGTTTATAATGAGCCTGATAATGTTGCCGGCCAGCCGGGACGTAAAGAATTGGAAGTTGTTGATAAGCATAAATACTCACTTCACTTATTAAAAAAAATAATAAGATGGGTGCGCGAAGTCAATCCAAAACAACCTTTGACATCAGGTATTTGGAGAGGTAATATAGATCATTGGGGAACACCAGATAGTTTGCCGGCAATCGATAAATATATGATAGAAAATTCAGATGTAGTTTCCTTTCATACTTATGATGGAGATATGAACGCTGTTCGAAAAAAAATTAAGGAACTTAAAAAGTATGACAGGCCACTTTTTTGTACGGAATATGTGGCCCGTGGGGTGGGCAATACTTTTGAAGCAGTAATGCCCATTCTTAAGAAGGAGAAAATCGCGGCCCTAAACTGGGGCTTTGTTGCTGGCAAAAGCAACACAATTTATCCATGGAAAAGTTGGGATTCCACCTTCACCAGTGAGCCTAAAATCTGGCATCACGATATATTACGTAAAGATGGAACCCCTTTTTCCCAAACCGAAGTTGATTTCATAAAAGAAATTACCGGTAAATCTCAATAACTTAATCCATGTCCAAAAGGATATAAAGGGTCTTTGGAATCATAGGGAACATCTTCCTTTTGGTTTTCAACGGCTTCCCATGATCCTGGTAACTCAAAGGGCAATTTACCTGAAGGGTTTATTTTTCCGAAAAGGACATCGACCAACACTTCATCACTAGTGCCGAATTCTGCAAAAAGAGCGCCACTCGTTTGGGCAATTTCAGTTAGGATTGCAGGACGTTCCAAATTGGCAACAACTATGGATGGTTTTTGTGAAATCATATCCAATATTTCTTTTTTCTCTTCCTCAGAATAGTAAAGACGTCCTTGATGGAAAAAGCTTTCCAAAAAATATTCAGATCGCTCATCGAAAGGTGTCCGTATCCTTTTTACGATTACATCGGCATCTTCAGGATTTTTCACTAAGCTTCCCTGAGTGGCGAAAACCTCTGGTTCAAGCATTCCCTCTACATATATCTTGGTTCCTTTTTTCAAAGGTAGCACCCCCTCGTTTTTAAGCAGAACCATGGATTTTCCCTGGGCGATCTTTCCTTTAGTTATAAATTCGGCCTTACCGGTGATTTTATTTGCCATTTTTTCATCCACATATGGATTGTCAAAAAGCCCCAGACGAAATTTGTCTATCATTATTCGTTTTACAGAAACATCCAGTCTTTTCTCATCGAGCAGACCTTCCTGCACCAATTCAATGATTAATTCCGGATTATTTTCTCCTCCAAACTGGTCACAACCTGCGTCGAGTACCTTTTTTATACGCTCTTTGGGTGTTAAATTTTCAACGCCCCAGGCACGACCTTCCCCTATTTTGGAGTCCGAAATAATATTCCAGTCTGTGCAGACAACACCTTGAAAATTCAACGAATCCCGAAGTAGCCCTTGGATGATATCCCTATTGAAACCAAAAGCGACATTTTCAGTGGTTTGATCGACTGGAATGCCATAATAGGGCATAATTTGGGCGGTATGGGCCTCAAAAGCTCCTTCTGTAAACGGAATGACATGATAATCGAAATTATCTCCCGGATAAACTTGTTCCTTTCCATAAGGGAAATGCGCGTCCTCACCATCTTTTTGGGGCCCACCTCCAGAAAAGTGCTTGGTCATACAAGCTACACTGTTCGCGTCCAAGGAATCTCCTTGAAAACCTAAGACGTATGCCTTTGTCATTATTGCCGACAAATATGCATCTTCACCAAAAGTGCCATTGGCACGGCCCCAACGTGGTTCTGTAGCCAAATCCGCCATTGGGTGCAGGGCCAGGCGAATACCGACGGCCTTGTATTCTTGGCGAGCAATATCACCAAATTCCCGAACCAAGAGGGTGTCCCGGGTTGCGGCCAATCCCAGCGAGCTTGGCCATTGCGAAAATGAAGGGGTAAAAAGGGCGGCTCCCGGATTATTTTCCGTACCATGTCTAGGGTCTGAGGCTATAGTGATGGGAATGCCTAGCCGGGTACGCTCGGCCATTTTTTGTATGGTATTGTTATATTTTGCCTGCTTATCAGCATCGATAGAAGCTAGAATATTGAAGCTGTTCATTTTCTTTTTAACAATCATTTCCGAGTTCGATGGCAGCATAAAAGACATCATTATATTAATAGGTTCGGTTGACAGAACCGGAGTTTCCATAGGCTCTCCATCCGCTGTGGTTCCAATCATAGTAATGTACATGGACCCCGCTTTTTCTTCCAAATTCATCTGACCTACCAAGTCGTTTACTCTAGTATCAATGCTTGCATTCGGATTTTCGTAAGGATCCATTTTTCCGTTCTTGTTCAAGTCTCTATAAGAAATACCAGTCTGCTCCAGGGTAGGGGCCTCTACTCCTAAAAGTTCCATATTGTTATTCGATTTACTCTTTTTGCTAAAATAGATTATGGCATAGCCAACGACTAGAATGGCCAAAAGCCCTAACAATAAATACTTTAATGCCTTCCAAACTTTTCTCATTTTATCTTAATTTGTTATTTTGACACAATAGTACAAAACAATTTTATATTGTGCTATTTTGACACAATAAAATTTTACATTTGCTTTTATGGACCAAAATTTAATTGATGTTACATCACAAATTGTTGATGATTGTCTCCCGGGAAATTCAATAGATTGCGTTATTTTGGGTTATGGAAATCAACAGTTGAAAATATTACTTCTCCAATGGAAGTATAGTCAAGAGTGGACACTTCCTGGAGGGTTCATTAAAAAGGACGAGGATATGGACAATGCCGCGCATCGAATTCTTGAAGAGCGAACCGGCCTACAATCTGTTTTTTTAAATCAATTCTATACTTTTGGAAGTAGCGGACGTTCACAGGGAAATGGTGTCTTTCAGGCCAAAAGAAAAGAAAAATTACAAAAAATATTGGAGACTGAAAACCCCGGTTTTATGGATTGGATACAAAAAAGGTTCATCACCACGGGCTATTTTGCCTTAGTGGATATTGCCAAAGCTAAACCTCATCCTGATTTTCTTAGCGAAACATGCGAGTGGAAACCTGTCGATAACTTACCGGAGCTTATTATGGATCACAAGGCGATTGTTGACAAGGCTCTAGAACATTTAAGAATTCAATTAAATTATTTACCAATTGGTATTTCACTTTTACCCAACAAATTCACTATGCTCGATTTGCAAAAACTGTATGAGGGTATTCTGCATAACCCCTTGGAGCGGAGTAATTTTCAGCGCAAGATGCTGAAATTGGGAATCTTTATGCGACATGGAAAACAACTCACGGGAGCGGC
>JAGLKG010000150.1 GCA_023141835.1 Maribacter sp.
TTTTTGGGTTTGCCAATTGTCGTTCATAGGATACATATGACTGTCATTTTCAACAAACCATAATCTTTTGAATTCGTATAATGCTCAAAACATTCAGAATAACAGCAATCCTTGAAGGCATCTCTTATTTGATGCTTTTTGCTATAAGCATGCCCTTAAAATATAGTGCAGGCCTTAAAGACCCTAATATCTATATTGGCTATGCACATGGCTTTTTATTTGTTCTATATATGGCCCTGGCCGTTATGTTGACCTGGGAACGTAAATGGGGCGCTAAAAGGTTTATGATTCTTTTTGCGGCCGCACTCCTGCCCTTTGGTACTTTTTATGTAGATAAGAGGTATTTGAAGTCTGAAGGTTAAGGAACTGGACTAAAGCTTTTCATTGGAGCTGTTGTCTGCATGTTGTCCCACTCTTAATTCATTTATTACTAGAATGTTAGGTTGTTTTTTTGTGAATTCAACTACAATAATTCAAATGAATCATGAAAGCCAAAATTAACTTCACCCTATGGGCTGTAATGTTTGTAAGTCTATTGACCTTTAGTTGTAAAGAGACTACAACTAAAGCTGATCCAACGGAAGAAAAAACACAATCCCAGGTAAATGTCGATAATAAGGATGCCATGCCAGCTATGGATCCTGCTTTGGATCCTTTAGTCGTTGGAAAGGAATTTTCCAAAGTATTCTCTGATACCCTGAACGTGCAAATGTATGAGTTTACTATGAAGCCCGGTGATTCTGTAGGTCTTCACCAACATTTGGACCACGCCGTTTATGTGCTTGAAGGTGGTAAATTAATGGTTTACATTAATGGTACTGACCCTGTTGAGATGGAACTACAAGCAGGGGTAGGCTTTGTAGGTGGGCCATTGACCGATGCCGCCAAAAATGTTGGTGAAACTACGATAAAGCTGCTACTGACTGAAATACATAGACCTCGAGAATAAAAGAATTTCTTGAAACCAACTATCTTCGAGGCAGAGCTATGTAGATATTTCACCCCCGATAGCTTTCGGGACTCTTATTTAGATTCCCGCTCCTACTCACCGCAAGCTGGTTCACGAGAATGACAGTTTCGCCGAAAACCTCTTGAATTGGCTTGACACCTTGTCCACAGGCCCTGAAAAAGCGAGGATACAGTACCAATGTGTTTAAAAAAAAGCCTCGGGAAAGAGGCTTATAGGACCTCGGTTTTCCAAGATCAAGGGTTTGCATAACGGCTACTTTTGTTAGCAACAAGTTTCATTACTTTCTCAAAAAATATGCTATTAGATGATTTATATCAGACTCCATTTCATAAGTCCAACTATCTATCCACCATCTGCCTTTTTCATAATGAAGTTGAATACTATTCAATCCTCTAATATTTGAAGCAATTTCAGGATTAGTTCTTATTTCAAAGGCATTCCATACTTGGGCGATATTTCCAAATTGACTAACTTTTCGTTTAAGTTCCTTTTCATAAAAATCCTCTCTTTGTGCTAGTCCTATAGGAATGTATTCTGTTTCTAATGAATATGAATCAGCTTTCCCATTTTCGTCTAATCTGATAATAACAGCATTATCTGAATGAATATAATTATCTCTTTCAAATTGCCAAGGGTCATTACTTGAGCCTGAAATCACATCATAATATGGGTTTATGATTACTTCTATTGATTTTACATCTTCAGCATATTTTTCATCTGTGTTTGTCCGAAAATTGAAGAACAGAACACAAATAGAAATGCAATAACGAAAGGTATATTTTTTCTCATAATTTTATTATTGCCAACGTCTTTGATAAAATGAGTTTCAATTCATTTTATCTTTTGTCTTATACTTTTTTAAGTGTAATAATTTGTACGTAGCCATCATAACTATGTGAGTAACATTAGGTTGAAAGGTTTTTTGATGATAATGAATCTACATCGCTTGAAAAATTCGTTGATTTTTATAAACCAAGTGCGTTATATTCATTTAAATCTAAACCTTAAAATGAATAAAGAAACAAAAGGTAAATATACCTATTCATTTTTTTTCAATCCTTGGATTACAATATTTCCAGTCCCTGATTTATCACAAGGATAGCTAAATGCATATCGGACTTTTTTCGGATCATTAATAGTTTCATAGAACCGGTCAAGAAACTTAAGTGTTTGACTTTGGTAACTACTGCTTAATAGTGCGTTGCCGTCGTAGAGAGCATAAAAATCATCTTTAAGTCGGTTGAATGTTTCAAATACCGCTGTGAATTGATTAATTTCTGGTATACAATACCCCCTGTATCTTCGATGTAGGGTAGAACTCAGTTGAAGTTCCGGTGCTGGATTGGCATATGGTGCTCTCACAATTCCAGCATGATCAAAATCATAAGGTATTGCAATAGGTAAACTTGTGGAATCAGTCATGATCAGCTTAATATTTTGTTGGTACTGTACTGACCAGTCAGTATTACCAATCATATATTCGAAAACGGCCATTTTCAAAAAGTCTTCTTTTTGAGTGACCTCAGGACGCAGCCCAATTTTCTCTAAAGATCTGGACTGATTTCGCTTGGCCATCTGCTCTTCTTCTTCTAGCAGAATTCCGTAATAGGGCATCGAGCTTTTGTTTTTTACAGTGTCCT
>JAGLKG010000151.1 GCA_023141835.1 Maribacter sp.
CTTGTACACTCCATCGCCATAGGAAGTCATAACCCCTCTTGGCGCATGTTCACCCATACCGCAATACAGGATATTGGGATTGGATTTTGAAACTGCGATAGCTCCGACGGATCCCATCTGAAAAAAGCCATCCGAAATATTTTCCCAACGTTGCCCCGCATCCGATGTCTTCCAAAGACCACCGCCTGTTGTTCCCATATAATAGGTCATTGGGTCACCAACAACCCCAGTAGCCGAAACTGATCTTCCTCCCCGAAAGGGGCCGATGTTACGATATTTAAGAGGTTCAAAGTACTTCTCGGCTGTCTGTGCAACGGCTGATACTGTCGCAAAAGTCAAGGCGAATAGTATAAGTTTTCTCATGCGTTTGGTTTTATTTGGTCTAAGAGCCTGTTTTGAAATAGGTCAAATTATTTTATTATGTCTCTTTTCGCGCACAACTTCGTTAAAATTTTGAACCGTAGCCCTGCTATGCTTAAAAATTTAGCCTCGTTTTGCCTCAAAAATCGCCTGTAATAATTCCAATCACATATTTCAAAACAGGCTCTATATGATTAATTGATTTTATTCATTTCCACCCAGAAAGGAAATATCTTTTTGCCATTCACGGCATAAAAAGGAATTAAACTACAGTCCATTTTGGGTAGCGATATATTCTTCATTTCAATGAAGTCCGCATTGTCCAGCTCATTTTTCTTTTGACTGATTCTGGCTCCTATTTCCAAGTACATTTTGCCACCTTTTTCGATCGGCTTTACAAACCGGAACTTGATGTCATACACTCCTTCGGCAATGGATACTTCCCACTTACCATAGACTTCCTCTTGGTTCCAGATACCACGCTCTCCCCCTGCATCGTTTCTATTTAGAAATACAGGGTTTTCATATTCACTCCCTATTTGAATGCGGGGTGGATCCAACAAGTTGGCCGATTGGATCAATTCGTTGTAGTAGTTGTTCATCTCAGATTTAAGTGATTTTGCTCCATCCTTTCTTTGTTCTACAAGATTGACTTGCTCATAAGGGTCATTTGCCAGGTTGAACAGTTCAAAATTCCCTATAGGCGCATCATAATCAGTATGGGCCACCAGTTTATAGGGCCCTTTTTGTAATGCCATATTGTTGTATCGTTCGGGATACCTTCGGGTCCAGTAAAAAAAGAGGGGACGATCTTCCCAATCTACTCTTTTCTTGTTCAGGAGCGGTACTAAATTCTTCCCATCTATTTTTCTATCTGTTGGAATCGAAGCATTACAGATTTCTGCAAGTGTAGGCAACATATCGATATGTGCTGTAGTGGTCTCAATATCTCGGTTCCCATTCCATTTTGAAGGGTATCTTAGGTAAAAAGGAACTCGTACACCACCCCTGTACACGCTTCCTTTTCTTCCCCTCATCCCGGCAACATAACGGGTCTGCTGTGGGCCATTGTCTGTCATAAAAACAATTAATGTGTTCTTTGTAATCTTTAGGTCATCTAGTTTCTTCAACAGTTTTCCAACATTATCATCGATATTACTAACCATGGCATATACCTTTCGTGCATCCTCCTTGTTCTTTTCGCTCATTTCGACAAAGGGCCTTGAATCTTCCTCAAAACCAGTTGAAGGGTCAATATCCTTATACATCTGGTAGTACTTGTCAGGCACTTGCAAAGGCGTATGGGGAGCATTGAATGATAGGTAACAGAAAAAAGGGGTTTGATGGTTCTTTTCAATGAAGTCAATGGCCTCCTCGGCAAAAATATCGCTGCAATAGCCCTCATAAGCCTCTTGTTCCCCATTATGCCAAAGTACAGGGTCAAAGTAACTACGATCCCCTTCAAAATAGGTAGTGAAATCGCCAACTTGACCCATACCACCCGATAGATGAATGACCGATTCGTCAAAACCTTGATCATTCGGCCTAGAGGGAAAATTATCGCCCAAATGCCATTTGCCAAAAACACCTGTTTTATAATTGGCCTGTTTCAACATTTCGGCAATGGTGACTTCGTTGGAAGCCATTATGGCTCCTCCATTGTACGTATCCCTTATTCCTGTTCGGAGCGAATATCTTCCCGTCATTAAACTTGCCCGGGTTGGAGCGCATACTGGGGATACATAAAAGTTGTTAAACCGAATACTTTTCTTGGCGAAAGCATCCAAATTAGGTGTTTTTACATGTGGATTCCCTGTATATCCCAAATCCCCATAGCCTTGGTCATCAGTAATGATGATAATGACGTTGGGTTGGTCGATTTTTTGGGCTTGAATTGTTGGACATAAAAGAAGTAACATTAACAGTAGTTGTCCCCATCTAAAAATATGTTTTCTCATTTTCATTTGACTTTCTTAATACGTTTAGACCTTTCTGAGATCTCGATTGAACCTGTCCTGAGCGAAGCCGAAAGGCTCGACCTGACAGTTGATTAATATTAATGATTCGTTGCCTTGTATTATTCACTCTAAAACATCTCCATTTATTTTATTCCGACGGCCGTCCATCAATGAGATTCGACTGGAAATAAAATCGTGCCCATTAATCCGATTTGTTTTTAGAATGACTTTTATTTCTACACTCAGCCAAAATTGGCAACAAATCAAAATCTCCATTTGCCAAGGCCAGCTTCTTTTTTTTGCTCCATTTTTTTAATTTCTTTTCAAAATATTCAGCCTGCACAAATTGCATAAATTCTTGATGAAAAATTAAGTTTACAGGTCTTCTCTTTGATGTATACGAGTTATCATTTAATCCAAAATTATGCTCCTTTATTCTTCGTTCCAAATTATTGGTTAGACCCATATAAATATAATCATCCGAGCACTTGACCATATACACATGATAAAATTTCACTCTATTTCTTTAATTCATACGAACTTCTTGCTTCTCGGCTCCGCTCGATACGACAATTTTAATATCAATTTGGCAAATTCAGCAGGTCAACCCCTTTAATTTTTTTCAAATCATTCAATCCTGAACATAACCACATCACTCTTCCACAAACAGATAATTTAATTTTAATTCGTTGAATGCCTCATTGAATTCCTTTAGCTCTTTGGTGATGACGGCATCAAAAGCTTTAAGCTGATCATTTATTTGGCCAGTAAGTTCATTTTTTACAGCAATGTCTTGTTCAGTAGGTGGGAAATCGTCAATAGCTACCAAACTGTTCAAATGCCCCAGTTTATTGTTCAACCGTATGGGAAAATTCAAGGGGTCCTGACCACTCCTGTTTTTGGTTTGGTACAAGGCCTTTTCAACCGTTCCCAAACTTTCCTTCATTTTTTCGGCCTTTTCTACCAAATCCTTGGTTTGTTCATTATCCTCATACTGTTTGGTAAAAGCATCGAGCTGTTTGGTGATATTCCGTATTTTTTCGATGGATTTATGCGCCTTTTCTATTGTGGTATTGATGTCCGTAATAAAATCGAATTGCTTTTGCATATCAGCCACTGAAACCTCAGCTCTTGGGTCCGGAATGATCTTAAAAATCTCTGAAGATACATCCCCATTCACGTTCAAATGCACTTCATATTGCCCTGGGACTGCTTTGGCGCCTTCCAAACTGGCCCACCAAAGAATCATACCTTCCAATTTTTTGGCACCCTTTCCTCGCGTATCCCAGACAAATGTGTTGCCCCCTTTTTTTACTTTAAGTTTTTTATCTTTCTCTTTCGCCGCATTGCTATACTTGGCCAGCGTATCACCAGATATTGATGTAAAGGTCAGGCTAATGCTATCCTTCTCAGCCAAGTCCTTTAAATAAAAATGGGCTATTACTCCATTAGGGTGATTGACCCCAGCGGTTTTAGAAGGTTTGCTAGCAGCACTGCCCTTAGTTCTATAGGAGTCCTTCGGTTGATATAAAATTGCGGAAGCACTTTTTTTACTCGCATTCAATTGATGTAAAACGGTAAGGTCATCAATAATCCATAC
>JAGLKG010000152.1 GCA_023141835.1 Maribacter sp.
GCCGTTTCACCGTCAACATGGATGGTCAGGGCCTTTGTTGGCCCAAAGATCCTTCCCGTCCCGTTTAGAAACCCTGTTCCATAATACAGCACCTCTTCCTCAAAAGGGGTGTCCAGAATAAGAAAACGATTATTGTTGGTATTTACGTTCAGGTCTAAAACCCAGTTTTTGAAAAAACTATGGGTTATAGCACCATCTAGTGTCGCCTTGGTTTTTTTTGCAACATCTGTAATGCCAATTTGTTCAAAAATAAAGGATTGCTCAGATAATCGCACTCGAGAATTAGGTGCAAAGCCATAATCTACATTTAAGTACGGAATTGCCAGACCCGCCTTATTCAGGGCTAACAATCCGCTAAAGTCGGGATTATTTATATCACTGACCAAACGGACACTTCCATTTAAATTACCGCGGATTTTGGTTATGACTCCCTCTCCTAACGGACTAAACGGCTCTAAATTGAAATTATTGAAATTAACTATCAAATTGGCCTGCGGTATCTGGGTCCTGTTCGAAATATTCCCAACAATGCCCAATTTTTCAACGCCATCATCCGAAATTTGTGAGTTGACCACAAAGTCGGTAAGGTCACGATTTCCTACAATCCCAATAGACATATCGCCCAATCGAAACCCGTTTACCGAAAAATCGTTTATGCCTAAATTTGAAGATGGTAAATAAATACCGTCTTTCTGCAATACATTAAGTGTACCGTTAACTTCCCCTCCCAAATCTAAACTATCAATGGCGGGCGTAATCTTTTCCAGGGAAACAATCTTAAATTGTAACTGCAAATCTTTATATGTTGAATCTGCCAACTGCCCCCTTAACCTAATTTGTTCATATTGGCTATTGTTCATCACCACTTCCTCAATTGTAATACTATCAAGTGTTCTGTTCAGAATCACCTTGTTTTTGGTATTGCCTTCCCTATTTAAAACCCAAGTATTATTCTTGAAACTGATATCTGATTTTTTTAATCCAATAACAGATTTATTCTGCTTATTAAAGGTGTG
This sequence comes from Maribacter sp., assembly GCA_023141835.1. Classification (GTDB taxonomy): domain Bacteria; phylum Bacteroidota; class Bacteroidia; order Flavobacteriales; family Flavobacteriaceae; genus Maribacter_A. The sequence continues at coordinate 1,017 of JAGLKG010000152.1, forward strand.
ATAGAAATTAAGATTATAACTATCATTGTATTCACTCCCCCCCTTAAATTCTGCCCTAAAGAACAAAGTATCTTTTAAGGTTGTATTAATTAGATTGAAATCCTTTACATCATAATAATTTGTGGATAGGTCTCCTACGGAAATAAAAGTGTTGAACAACGGGTTTTTGTTATCGATCTTAATATCAATATTGTCGGCCTCATTACCATAAGCAACAATACTGGGTGACTTGAAAGTGAGTTTAAAATCTCCACTATCCGCAATAATATTCCCTCTTATAAATGTATTGGGGTCAAATTTGACTTCAGGAAAAAAGATATCTACAATTTTGTTGTATATCTTAAAGTTGAATGCCAAGGTTTGACCGTCTGAAATTTCAAATGCATTGTAATTGGTATATATACTTCCGAAAGAATTCTGGACTAAACGACCAAGTTCCCTTACTTTGAAGTTCCCTTTTAAATAACCCGTTATAATATCGGGAGAATTAATATCTATGGTTCTAATGAAATCATTCTCGAAAGTCGAAGACACCTTAAAGTCATCGAAGTAATAAGTATCATTTTTATTTTGAAAAATGGTTTTCGTGAAATTTACGTCCCCAACCAAGTTATCCAACGAATTTCCCGATATATCAATATTCACATTCCCCTTAAAGATTGAAATGCTATCATTACTAAAATTAAGTTTCTTTAAATCGGCATGATCAACTTTGGCGATAAAATTGAAATTGTTTCGATCTTCCCCAAAATCTGCCAATCCCTTAAAATTGAACTTCAGATTCTCATCGTTACTAAGAATTGAGCCATCAAACAATTGTTCTTTAAGTAATCCAGATACTTTCAGGTTTTTGTAATCATAGCTATTGAAATTTATTGTATACACCTCCCCAATTACTTCTGTATTCAAGTTGTCTTGACCAAGCCCTTTTCCCTCAACGTTAAAGTCCAAGGTGGTCGTTCCCAATTGTTTACTTTCAACAAGGCTACCCAAATCAAAATCTATCAACGAGACAAAACCGCGGTAAGCTGCATCATCTATATCATTAAAGTTGGTCAATTCCAAATCTGCATAACAGCTACCAATATCCGTATTTAGATTCGCCTTTGTTTTAACTGAGTTCTCTGTAACAGTAGCCTCTCCTCTAACCGTAAATTGACCCAACTTGCTGAACACCGTAGGAATGGACTTCCCTAAAATATTTGGCAGCAAAGACCTTAATTCGTAGTAACTACTTGTCACGTTCTTCATTTTGGCTTCCATAACAAACCGATCTTCCCTACTAAAAAGGTTTTTAAAATTAAAATCACCTCTTATTCCTGTATTATCTAATTGCAAAAAGAGGTCGTCAGTATTCAAGTCATTTAAAACGCCACTAACATTCGAAGAAAAGGAAACTTTCTTTCCATTCCCGAATTGGTTATACACTAAATTTATTTCATCGAGTGAAACGGTGGATTCCATAAAATGGGCGGTTAATTGAACCTTATCCAAAAATTGCTTAAAATCCTTTCGTTCATAATCAAAAACCAGTTCCCCTTTTAAAAAGGATTCGGGTGTTTGTATACTTAAGCTATCAAATCGCATTTGTTGTTTGGTATACTTGAACCGGGTAACAAGTTCGTTCACCGCTATATTACGTTTATCCATAAAAGACATTGCCTTTATGGAGGTCGAAACTTCAGGTCCTAAAATCAAAAAATCCTCTGCTAAAATACTCAGGTCTTTAAACTTCAAGGTTTCAATATTTTCCCGATTTTCATCAATAAGTTTAAAAGAGCTATTGGTAATCTCGACATCTGATGAGGAAAAATAGAACGGGGATGTACCTGGTTTTCTAGGTTTTTTAGTATCCAGTTTATCTATGAACACTTCCAAATTGGTACGGGTCGTATCCCTATACGTTTTAAGTTTAAAATTCAACCTATCGATATCTATATGACCGAACTCCAATTTTCCTTTGGTCAAATTTCTAATGCTTAAAATCGATGTACTCAATTCATTGATAAAAAAAAGTGTATCCTTTTTATAATCCTCAATATAGACACCTTCTAGCGAAGTATTCCAGGAAATTAGCGAAACCCGCAATCTGTCGATATTGATATTGGTCTCGAATTTTTCATTAATTGATTTTGTCGCGTATTTTGCAAAACTGGTCTGTACAAAGGGTAGCGAGAGTATTATAGTACCCAAAACACTAATAAGCAGGAACACCAAGAGTATTCTAATCAGTATTTTTCTTAGTTTTTTGATAGCGCTTTTATGTTTTACCTTTGTACTCCAATTTTTATTCCAAACGTTGTGGAAAAAGAAACAATTTATATTCTTGCTATAGAATCATCCTGTGATGATACTTCTGCTGCTGTTTTATGCAATGACAAAGTCATTAGCAACGTTGTTGCAACTCAAAAAATTCATGAGGAATATGGGGGTGTTGTACCCGAACTTGCCTCAAGGGCACATCAACAAAATATCGTTCCAGTTGTGCACCAAGCTTTGACGAAAGCAAATATCGACAAAAAACAATTATCAGCCATAGCTTTTACCAGAGGACCGGGACTTATGGGCTCTCTATTGGTCGGCACATCATTTGCAAAGTCAATGGCACTAGGTTTGGACATACCCTTGATAGAAGTAAACCATATGCAAGCTCATATTTTGGCACATTTTATTTCAGAAAAGAATTGTCCAAAACCTGATTTTCCATTTTTGGCCCTAACCATAAGCGGTGGGCATACCCAAATAATCTTGGTCAAAGATTACTTTGACATGAAAATTCTTGGTGAGACTTTAGATGATGCCGTTGGTGAGGCCTATGATAAAAGTGGAAAAATATTAGGTTTACCCTATCCTGGAGGGCCATTGGTCGATACATATGCACAACTGGGTAATCCGAAGAAGTTTCCTTTTCCAAGACCCAAGGTAAATGATCTGAATTTTAGTTTTAGCGGATTAAAAACAAGTATTCTTTACTTTATTCAAAGAGAAACTCAAAAAGACCCAGATTTTATTAAGAAGAACTTGAACGATATCTGTGCGTCTATACAATATACCATTGTGGGAATTTTAATGGATAAGTTAAAAAAGGCGGTAAAACAAACAGATATAAAACAAATAGCCATAGGTGGAGGTGTTTCTGCTAATTCAGGAATTAGAAATGCATTGAAAAATGCGGAGAAAAACGACAAATGGTCTACATATATTCCTAAATTTGAGTATTGCACCGATAATGCCGCTATGATAGGTATTGTGGGTTATTATAAATATAAGGGGGAAATGTTCTCCAAGCAGGATATATCCGCTAAAGCGCGTTATGCAATATAATCAAAGGGATGGCATACAACGAGGAACTGGAACAACGATTGGATTTTGCCCTACAACTATTTCCGAACAGCATTACCCAACATATCTTAAAAAAGAAAATGTTTGGGGGTTTGGCAATTATGTATAAAGGGAAAATGACCGTTGGAATCGTAAAAAATGATTTGATGGTTCGCGTTATTGACAAAAAAATGGAAGATATCCTTAAACAGCAAGCAGTAAGACCAATGGATTTCACCAAGAGGCCCATGAAAGAATTTATATATGTTTCGCCCAAGGGGTTTGAAACAGAGGAACAGCTTCAAAATTGGATAGAACTAGGGATTGAGCACGCGCAAAGTAAGACACAGAACATCAAATAATATGAATTCAGGAGTTTATGCAACTATTCTATAACCCTCGTTTAGACAATAGCGTTTCGCAATTTGTTTTTAGCCCAGAAGAAAGCCACCATATCATAAAGGTATTGCGCAAAAAAGAAAAAGACATCCTATTGATTACCAATGGAAAAGGCTATTTGTTCGAGGCCAAAATACTCAACGCTGATAGCAAGAAGTGTAGGGCTCAAATTACGACCACCACAAAAAAACACAAAAACATGTTTTGGTTTCATTTAGTTGTGGCACCAACAAAAAGCAACGACCGTTTTGAATGGTTCTTGGAAAAGGCTACGGAAATTGGAGTTGATGAGATAACACCGATCATATGTGACCGTTCTGAACGCAAAACAGTAAAACACGAGCGTATGGAAAAAGTTCTGCAATCGGCCATGAAGCAATCTTTACAGACATATCTTCCCAAATTGAATGAAGCCATTACCTATGAAGAATTTATCAATAAACCCAATAAAGGCCTATTGTTCATTGCGCATTGTGCAAAGGGTGAAAAATTGGAATTGAAAAGACGAGTGGCTCCAGATAAGGATATTACTATCCTTATTGGACCCGAGGGTGATTTTTCAAAGGATGAAATAGAAACTGCCTATAAAAATGGGTTTCTATCGGTTTCTTTGGGTCAAAATCGTCTACGTACAGAAACGGCGGCCATAGTGGCCTGTACCACTGTAAATATGATCAATAACGGATAATAAAATATGTAAAGAATGGGACGCTACAGACTCCTACTTTTGATAATATCCATAGGGTTTGCGCATTTTGCAGCCAGCCAAGAAATTGCTATTTTAAAATATAATGGTGGAGGTGATTGGTATGCCAACCCTACTGCCCTTCCCAATCTCATTCGTTTTTGCAATACAAACATAGGTACTCAAATTCAAGATAATCCAAGGACGGTTGAAGTCGGAGACACAGGCATTTTTCAGTATCCTTTTTTGCATATGACCGGTCATGGGAATGTCTTATTTTCACAAGAGGAAGCCGAGAATCTAAGAGCATATTTAGTATCTGGTGGTTTTTTGCACATCGATGATAATTTTGGAATGGAACCCTATTTAAGAAAAGAACTCGTTAAGGTATTTCCCAATTTAGAATTGGAAGAACTAGGTGTGGATCACCCGATATTCTCTCAGGATTATACTTTCGAAAAAGGTTTGCCCAAAATTCATGAACATGATGGTAAGCGGCCCCAAGCATTTGGAGTTGTACACGAAGGACGTTTGCTTTTATTGTTTACTTACGAGTCAGATCTAGGTGATGGCTGGGAAGATCCATCGGTGCACAACGACCCCTTGGAAGTTAGGGAAAGGGCACTGCAGATGGGGGCCAACATTATTTCATATGTCTTTAAGCGCTAAGTTATGACCGCAAAAACCACATCAGAGGGAATACTAAGAGCCATTGGCATCTTAGCAAGCATTGTACTTTTGCTTATCTTCCTGTATAAAATACAATCTGTACTGGCCTATTTGGCAATAGCCGCTGTCGTTTCGCTTATTGGAAGGCCTATTGTTTTGTTCCTAAGGAGAAAACTAAAATTCAATAACACATTGGCCGTAATCGTTACCATGATATTACTTATCGGAATTGTCACTGGTATAATTGCATTGTTCATACCACTATTGGTTTCCCAAGGACAAAACCTTTCATTGCTTAACATGGAGGCTTTACAGGCCAATGTCGAAAACCTATATGTACAGGTAACGGACTATTTTGATTTAAGTTCTTCAGAAATTGAACAAGAAATTAAATATTCAAAAATATTTGCCAATCTTGACTTTGGCTTTATCCCCAATTTTTTAAATTCCTTCGTGGCCGTTCTAGGAAGTTTAAGTGTTGGATTATTTTCTGTGTTATTCATTGCTTTTTTCTTTTTAAAGGACAGTAAATTGTTTGAAGAAGGGCTACTTGTATTTGTTCCGGACAATAAGGAAAGTCGACTTAAAAAATCAATCGACACGATTAAGGATTTATTATCAAGATATTTCGTTGGACTCGTATTACAGATTTTGATTTTATTCATAATTTATTCCATAGTATTGTTCGCTCTAGGAATTGAAAATGCTATTGTCATTGCCTTTCTCTGCGCCCTCCTGAATTTGATTCCGTATGTTGGCCCCGTTATAGGCGGAGTATTGATGTTAATCTTGACAATGACCAGCAATTTAGGAGCCGATTTCAGCTCAGTTATCTTGCCAAAAACCATCTATGTCATGATAGGTTTTATCATTGGCCAATTGGTCGACAATTTCTTCTCGCAACCTTACATTTTTTCCAATAGCGTTAAGTCGCATCCCCTTGAAATTTTTCTCGTGATCATCATAGGTGGGTTGCTTTTTGGAATTACCGGAATGATCATAGCAGTACCCGGATACACGGCAATAAAAGTGATTTTAAAGGAATTCTTGGCTGAAAATAAAATAGTGAAATCATTGACTAAAAATTTATAGTATCACTTTGAATAAGGAAATATTATATACTGGTATACAAGAATTTATACATAATAATCTAGATACTGACATCGTGTCAGTTATATTAAAAAAAAGTGTTTTTCCCAACGTCACGAACAAAGAGCTTGCAGAACAGATCGAGGCCAAAAAAAAGTGCGCAAAAAAACTCCCAACCTGGTTCAAAACCAAGAACATTTATTACCCCAACAAACTAAATATTGAACAATGTTCTTCGGAAATGGCCGCGGGATATAAGGCTAGAATTGTGAGTGGGAAAACATTAATAGACCTTACCGGTGGGTTCGGGATTGACAGTTATTTTTTCAGTAAAAAAATTGAGCAGGTATTTCACTGCGAAATTGATGGGAACCTTTCTCAAATAGCGGCCCATAATTTTGAGATTTTAAGAGCAGAAAACATAGATGTCATTCAAACGAATGGTATTGAATATTTAACAAAATCAAATCAGATTTACGATTGGATTTATTTGGATCCCTCACGCCGAAATGATACCAAGGAAAAGGTATTTCTTTTGTCCGATTGCACTCCAAATATCTTAATCTATATTAAATCGTTATTTGAAAAATCAAACAACATATTATTAAAGACTTCTCCTCTTTTGGATCTATCCAAGGGAATTGAGCAACTTCAATGCGTCAAGGAAATCTATATTGTGGCCATCAAGGATGAGGTAAAGGAATTACTTTGGGTACTAAATAAGGAGGAACAAAGGGGAATAACTATTCGAACAGTAAATATTAAATCGGATAAGGAAGAATCTTTCAATTTCAAATGGTTAGACGAGCAGGATACAGTCTCAAATATTGGCCCACCCCTAAAATACCTTTACGAACCCAATGCAGCCATACTAAAATCCGGTGCGTTCAAGCTTATTTCCAAGTGCTTTAAATTGGATAAATTGAATGAGCACTCCCATTTGTATACCTCAAATGAATTAGTCGAATTTCCCGGAAGGAAGTTCAAAATTAACGGAGTTTACAATTATGGTAAAAAAGAGTTAAAATCCCTAAACATTAAAAAAGCCAATATTGCAACGCGGAACTTTCCCGAAAGTGTTGCCACCATTAGAAGGTTGTTAAAAATAAAAGATGGAGGAGATGATTATTTGTTTTTTACCAAATCCTCAAATGAAAGAAATATTGTCCTGCACTGTAAAAAACCGCCATTAAAGTCGTAGACTAACGAACCCTAAAATATAGGTTCAAATCAACTACAATTAGCATATTTCATTCTCCATAGTCAACCATATACGCACTAATGGTTTTTTTACCTCTAAAATTCATTTGCCGCCAAATCTCACTACTGCAATAACGTTATAGCATAGAGTAGCATAAGACATAATCAACCCTACTTACAGCTCTTATATATTTTTAACAATATTCATTTCAAACGACGATAAAATTAACCTCAAATAATTTAACCTGTTGTTTATTAGCTAATTACAAAGTTCATAAACAAACATCTGACATAATTTTAGTATCAATAATAGACAAAATATTACCTGTCTCATGTCTTCAATTCATATATTTTTGCTATTATTAACCTTTCTTATAGGTTTTTTTAACATTTTGAGTTGCGTTCAAAGGTTGAAAACCTAAAAATCTAGATTAATTTAAACTAACAAACAACAAGGATTATGAATCAAAAATGCAATTATGATTCGATGAAGCCAAAAAGTAAAATTTCCACTTTTGGAATTGGGCTTTTATCGATGATGATTTGTTTAGGGACACAATTGGCCCTGGCAAATCCAGACACAAATTTCGCCAAAGTTGAATTGGAAAATGAAATCCAATCAACAGTAACCGGTATGGTTACAGATGGCGACGGAACTCCTCTTCCGGGAGCGAACGTTATTGTTAAAGGTACCACGAATGGTACCCAAACCGATTTTGATGGTAACTACACATTAAATGTTGATGATGATGCCGTCTTAGTTTTCAGTTATCTTGGTTTTACGACCCAAGAAATTGCTGTTAACGGCAATTCAGTTATCAATGCTACACTTCTAGAAGATGCAGCTGCATTGGACGAAGTAATTGTTACTGGGTACTCAACAGAAACAAAACGTGAAACAACGGCCGCTGTTTCCATTGTAAAGGCAGAAGAGTTAGCTGCTATTCCTTCAGGAAACGTTGAACAGCAGTTAATGGGTAGAGTAGCCGGGGTTACAGTTTTATCTAACGGACAGCCTGGTACAACATCCCAAATACGTGTACGTGGTTTTGGTGCCTTTGGTGGTAACGAACCCTTATATGTAGTGGATGGAGTTCCTGTAGGTTCTACAGACTTCCTAAACCCGGATGATATTGCGACAACTACTGTTTTGAAAGATGCTGCTGCTGCTTCCATTTATGGAGCAAGAGCTGCGAATGGTGTAATCGTATACACCACCAAGCAAGGGTCTAGAAACAAACGTAAAACAAAAATGAGCTTGAATATCTCTGGTGGTGTTTTTGATCCCAATGTAAGCGGTGCTCCACAAATGTTGAATACTCAGGAAATGGCACAATACACACACTTGGCCTATGAGAATAATGCTGCTGCGAATAATACCGCTG
>JAGLKG010000153.1 GCA_023141835.1 Maribacter sp.
CCCAACCATTTGTGTATAAAAAGATTATCTTCCGAATAACTACCACTATCTCCTAAAAACCAGCCGCAGAATGCCGCAGCAAATGCACTTATACCTCCTACTAGCCAAGAAACGGCTATGATTTTATTATTTTTCTTATTCTTTTTACCATTTTCTAACCATTCTAAGAGGATGGCCAATACTAAAAACCCGATGGGTAGGTGAACAATAAGTGGATGAAATCTACCCAAAAAGGTCGAAAATTCTAGTGCAACCATATAATCAACTCAGTTTTAAATCAATGTACGTTTTATTTTTCATTTTGTTCCAATAGTTAGTTAGGCTAAAATTTCGCTGACTACCTCTCCATGAACATCAGTAAGTCTATACCTTCTTCCCTGAAATTTAAAAGTCAATCGTTCGTGATCAACTCCTAATAGGTGCATTAAAGTGGCCTGAAAGTCATGGACATGAACTGGCCTTTGAACCACATTATACCCAAAATCATCGGTGGCTCCTAGTGTGAATCCTTTTTTAATTCCTGCCCCTGCCATAAATATAGTGAAGCATTTTGGATGATGGTCCCTACCAAAATTATCGGGAGTGAGTTTGCCTTGTGAATAATTTGTCCTTCCAAATTCACCACCCCATATTACCAAGGTGTCTTCAAGCATTCCCCGTTGTTTCAAATCGGTGATTAAGGCCGCAGTTGCTTGATCGGTTTCTTTACATTGTACTTTGATGGCATTTGGTAAATTACCGTGTTGATCCCAACCTTGGTGATACAGTTGTATAAACTTCACATCACGTTCAGCCAGTCTCCTAGCCAAAATACAATTGGCCGCAAATGTGCCTGGCTTTCGACTGTCCTTACCATACATATCATAAATATAGTCAGATTCATCCTTCGTATCCATTATTTCAGGAACCGAGGTCTGCATTCTAAAAGCCATTTCATATTGCGCCATTCTTGCCAAGATCTCAGGGTCACCGACATCCTGATAATTTATTTTTTCTAGTCGCTGTAAATGATCCAATTGCTCTCTTCGACTATTGTTATCAACCCCAGGTGGATTTGTTAAATAGAGAACGGGGTCTTTTCCTGCGCGAAATTGTACGCCTTGATGCTGGGAAGGTAAAAACCCATTGCCCCATGATCTTGAGTATAAGGGTTGGCCATATTTGTCTTTGGTAACCAAAACAACAAACTCCGGAAGGTTTTTATTGTCAGATCCAAGCCCATAACTTAACCATGAACCAATAGAAGGTCTTCCTGGTAATTGAGATCCCGTTTGTATAAAAGTAACAGCAGGATCATGATTGATAGCCTCAGTGTGCATAGATTTTATAAAACAGAGGTCATCAACAATTTTTGAAGTATGTGGCATAAGGTCACTCATCCATGCACCACTATCTCCATGTTGTTTGAAATCAAAGACAGAGCCTGCAATGGGCAATGATGCCTGCCCAGCCGACATTCCGGTAAGGCGCTGACCTTGTTGAACACTGTCAGGCAGATCTTGGCCGTTCATTTTGTTAAGAAGTGGTTTGTAGTCGAAAAGATCCAATTGTGAGGGGGCACCACTTTGAAATAAATAGATGACCCGTTTTACCTTTGCGGGAAAATGTGGCTTTCCCAAAACTCCGCCATTGATCTGGGAAGACATCAGAGGTTTTTCTTTGGCAAAGAGATCCATGGGGTCTAACATTGATGCCATTGAAAGTGCGCCCATTCCCAAAGATGTCTTGGTAAGGAAATCACGTCTTGTAAAATTTTTATTATGGTGTGTACACATTACTTTTGGTTATCATCTTTTCATATAAGTCTCATCATGGTTGAGAATGGTATTTGCAACCATGGTGAGAGCGGCTGTCTTGGTTTTGTCCAATGACCTGTCCAATACTTTGTCCCCAACAGCTAACAAATCAATTGCTTCTTTTGGGTTTTTGCTGAAACGTTCTTTCTGGCTGTCATATAATTCCTTTAAGACCAAGGTTTCCTTTGCTTTGGGATTTCGACTAACGGCCAGTCTAAAACCATGGTTAATCTGTTCTTCCAACGAATCCCCACCTTCTTTTTGCATTCTTTGCGCCAAGACTTTGGATGCCTCAACAAATTGAGTGTCGTTCATAAGCACCAAGGCCTGTAACGGAGTGTTTGTATTCTCTCTTTTAATAATACAGACCTCCCGTGATGGAGCATCAAAAGCGGTCATTGCCGGGTGGGGTGCTGTTCGCCTGATAAAGGTATATAGCCCTCTTCTATAGAGACTATCTCCTTTCGATTCCACATAATTTAATAAGATATGTGAAAAGCTGTTTTTCTCAATCCATAATTTTCCGGGTTGGTATGGCTTCACACTTTTACCACCTACATGCTTAACTAAAAGCCCACTTGCAGCCAGGGCATTATCCCTGATCATTTCAGCAGGAAGCCTATATGTGTTACTTTTTGCCAAATACTTGTTGGTTGGGTCTATTTCCTGTAATTCCTGAGAGGCGTTGGAAGATTGTCTATAGGTATGTGACATTACCATGGTTTTAAGGAGCTTTTTAACATCCCATCCACTTTTGACGAACGAGGTAGCCAGCCAATCTAATAGTTGAGGGTGGGTAGGGAATGCACCTTGTACGCCAAAGTCCTGGGGCGTAGTGACCAGGCCCTGTCCGAAAAGCATTTGCCAATATCTGTTTACAGCTACCCTAGCTGTTAAAGGATTGTCTGACGAAAATATCCATTTGGCAAAACCAAGTCGGTTTTTTGGATAATCGTCAGGGAATTTTGGTAACATCTCTGGCGTTGTGGCCTTAACCTCGTAAATGGGTTGTTCATAATCCCCCCTATTATAGGCATAAGCCGCTCTTTTATTAGGCATTTCTTCCATAACCATGACTTCCATTACAGGTGTCATGGCAGCTAGCCATTCATTTCTTAGTTGCTGAAGCTCCTTTTGTATTTTTAACTTCTTGGGAGATTTATTGACCCAATAATCGGTAACACCTTTTTCGCTATCTGGTTTTTTAGTATCACTTTTCCCTGCAATATGGGAAATTTCGATAGGGCTAAGCTCCCTGGAATAGACATTTATATCATCTATTTTTCCCTTAAATATTCCATTTTCCCCAGTAAATGCCCTATAGCTCTTGGCCACCATTACAGAACGATTTTCTATGACATGTGAGGAATTGGCTACTGTTTTTATTGATTTATAAAGATTGTCAAAAGGAATCGAAGTGGAAACTTCGTCGCCGTCTATGAATAATGATAGCCCTTTGGCTTTGCCCGACCCATTGTAGGTAAATGCGACATGCTTCCATTCCTTGACTTTGATTGAATCTCTAGATCTTATATGTATGTAATTGTGGGGAAGTGAGTGTACTAATCTGGCATTCAAATGATTAAGACTATCTAAATAAAAATCCCATCCTCTCCAAAAATTATTTTTCACTCCTGTAGTGCCCAATAGGGTTTGGGTCCGACCCGCTTGTCTTTTGGTAGTGTTCATCCATAGACCAAGGGAAAAAGCATCGGTATACTCAAAATTTGGTAAATTTTTCAAATAAGCTTGATCATATTCACCTGTAAATTCCAAGGCATTGTCTATTTTACCTTCCACCACTTTCGGGGCAAGATTGGCTGTCGAGTTCGAGTTTTTATCAATTAAAACAGTTTTTCCCTTTTTGACGATGTTGTCCATTGGATAATGTCCCAATCTGCCTTCGGTATTGAAACTGTTCGGCAATTGGGCAATATATTCATCCAATTTCTTGAGTTCATTCGTGGTAAACTGAAGCTCTCTTTCTTTCTTTTCTATGGCTTGTTCAAGGGTGTTGAGCTTGTCTTCAGTAGGTTGATCCGGTAAGGCGAGCATTGGGCCATAATTCCCATCGTCACCTGTCATTCCAAGTTCCTTGACATTATTAAAAAAAGCTGCCATTTGAAAGTAGTCCTTTTGGGAAATAGGATCAAATTTATGGTCGTGACACCTTGCGCAGGCCACCGTTAGTCCGAGAAGAGCAGTACCAACAGTCTCCGTTCGATCCCACACATAATTTAAACGAAATTCCTCTTCTATGGCACCGCCTTCCGCAGTCATGGGGTGGTTACGGTTAAAAGCGGTGGCCAATTTTTGTTCTTTGCTTGCATTTGGTATAAGATCACCAGCGAGTTGCCAAGTCACAAACTGGTCATAGGGCATATTATCTTTAAAAGATTTGATTACCCAATCACGCCAGGGCCACATTAACCGCCAACCATCTGCGTGAAGACCATGGGAGTCCGCATATCTGGATATATCCATCCAGTCTACAGTCAATCTTTCGGCATAAGCGTCAGTTGCCAATAATTTGTCTACAACGTTCTCATAACCATCTCCGCCCTTATTGTTTAGAAAATTTTCAATTTCCTCTATTGTAGGAGGTAAACCAGTCAAATCCATGGTTACCCTACGAAGTAATCTTTCTTTATTGGCTTCCTTGGAAGGTTCTAGGTTTTTTTCAACTAATTTTTTTTGGATAAAATTGTCGATTGGATTGTTGGATTTCCATGTTGTTTCGGAAACTACAGGTAAGTCGGTTTTTTCGGGTTTTATGAATGCCCAGTGATTTTTCCATGCTGCACCTTGTTCTATCCATTTTAGAATTGTGGCTTTTTCAGTTGCGGACAGCGTCAAATGTGATTCCGGGGGAGGCATTGTAAGCTCAGGATCATCACTTAATATTCTTTGAAGACCTTCACTTTTAGAAGGATTCTTGGAAACAAATGCGTAATTACCACTACTCAATTTTGAAAATGCATCTTCTTCCAAATCCAACCTCAAGTCTGCTTTACGGGTATTCTTATCAGGTCCGTGACAGGCATAGCAACGATCAGACAAAATTGGTTTTACGTGAAAGTTGAAATCTATTGTTTTAGGGAGCTCTTCGTATGCAATTTCAACCTCCTGGGGAACGCTTAATGAACAGGAAGCGGTTGCCAATGCCAATACCAATACTACAAATTTTGAAAAATTCATTGGAAGTTATGAATGAGAACTTTAAAAATACATTTTTTAAAATTAAAACGTAACGAATTGAAATTGGGTAACAAAATATGTTAATAAAATGATGTTCCGCTAATGAAAAAGGTACGAGGTTTATGATTTTCCTTTCAGTTTTCAGGGATGGATAGATAAGTTTCTAGAACTAAAAATTAGTTATATCTTAGCGCTTTGAAATTCAGAGGGGATATTAGCTCAGTTGGTTTAGAGCGCTGCCTTGACAGGGCAGAGGTCACTGGTTCGAATCCAGTATGTCCCACAATCTAAAAGGTAGATATTCTTTCACTGATTCTGGATTATAACAAATCAACTAGGCGTTCCAAAACCATTCCTCTTGAACCTTTTATAATAACGCTGCAGTTGGGTGGCAATGGATTTTCTCCTAAAAAGGAGGCAACATCTTTGAATGTCATGAATTTTTTTAAATAAGTGTCGGTTTTATCAAAGTTCTCTCCTATGAGAAACACCTTTTCAAAATCTAATCGAGAAGCCAAATCGGCAATTTTTTGATGTTCATTGGCTGCTGTTTTGCCTAACTCGAACATGTCTCCCAAAAAAGCAAATTTGCGTTCACTACTAAGGGTGCTAAAATTCTCCAAGGCCACTTCCATACTCGTAGGGTTGGCATTATAGGCATCCAAGATTATCTGTTTTCCATTTTTTTCAATTATTTGAGAGCGGTTGTTGGAGGGGATGTACTGTTCAAGGGCAATTTTTATGTCAATAAGGGGTATGTTAAAATATTTGCCCATGAGTATGGCCGCACAACAATTAGTGAAATTGTATTTTCCAATTAAATTGGAAGTAATACATAGGTCTTCGACTTTTATTTTGACAAAGGGGTCAGCTTCAATAAGTTCAATAGTGTAGTGCTCATTTTTAGCCATGGCGAAGCCATACTTTTTTATATAGCCGCTCAGTTTTTTCGATTGGGTCGGGTCATCAGCGTTTAAAAAAATGTACTTGTCATTGGATATTAGATAATCATAAAGTTCACTTTTTCCTTGAATAACCCCTTCGAGGCTGCCAAACCCTTCGAGATGGGCTTTCCCAAAGTTCGTGATGTAACCAAAATCAGGCTGGGCAATAGAACAAAGAAATTCAATTTCCTTTAAATGATTCGCCCCCATTTCCACAATGGCCAATTCAGTACTTTTTGTAATGGACAGTAGTGTCAAGGGTACACCGATATGGTTGTTGAGATTACCTTTTGTGGCAACGGTTCTATGCTTCTTTAAAAGGACGGCTTTGATTAATTCTTTGGTAGTTGTTTTTCCATTGCTTCCGGTAAGGGCTATAACTTTGGCGCTACATTGATTCCTATGATACTTTGCGAGTTCCTGAAGCGTTTGCAAAACATCTTTTACTAATATAGTCTTAGAGTTTAGAACATATTCCTCTTCATCAACGATGGTATAAGATGCTCCTTTTTTAAGGGCTTCAGAAGCAAATTCATTTCCATTGAAGTTGTCTCCTTTTAAGGCAAAGAAAACGCAGTTTTTCTCTATTTTTCGAGTATCAGTACAGGCATTGGGGAATTTTAAAAAGATATGGTGTAATTTTTCTATTGTCATAAAAACAAAGATAAAAAAAAGCCCTGACGGT
This sequence comes from Maribacter sp., assembly GCA_023141835.1. Taxonomy (GTDB): domain Bacteria; phylum Bacteroidota; class Bacteroidia; order Flavobacteriales; family Flavobacteriaceae; genus Maribacter_A. The sequence goes on from JAGLKG010000153.1 coordinate 6,624, forward strand.
ACACCGTCAGGGCCTCAACTCGGTCTATATTAAAACTATTTGGCTTTTTTACCTCTTATAGTTTTGTTCTTTGTTTTTGATTTAGAACCTACTCTAGACATAGCGCATCTGAAACCAATATAGTCAGTTGCCATGTATTGAGGAAGGTATCTTCGTTGTGCAGGGTCTAACCAATAGGCCCTGTCTCTCCAAGATCCTCCTTTGTACACCCGAACTTCGTCATTGATCAAGGTAGTTCTATTGTTTGATTTGTCGTACTGACGAATCAATTTTCCGTCTTCATCTCTTTCCACTTTATGTTTAGGTGAATCATACATTTTTCTGGCAGTACTTTCGTCTTCTTCATCACTAAATTTATCAAAGAATCGAGAAGAACTTGGATCACCATCTCTATAACCCCTATTATCACTTGAAGAGAAATTTGTTCTTAAATAGGTTTCTTGCTCATCTACAGGAACCATTTTAATTTCCCCGGGAAGATTAACGGCTATTATCTTGCCATTTGGTAGGGTGTCATATACAATGTCATCTTTCAAGATGTTTACTTTACCATCTTCCCCAATAGCAGTTTTCATATAGATGTTACCACGGTAATAGTTAAAGTCGCTTATTTCATCATCAACAATGGGTCGATAAACGTCTGCTACCCATTCTGCAACATTGCCTGCCATATCATATAGGCCTAGGTCGTTTGGTTTGTATGACATCACTTCAGCTGTAATATCGGCTCCATCATCTGACCATCCAGCAATTCCACCATAGTCACCTTTTCCTTGCTTAAAGTTCGCAAGTTGATCACCTCGGCCAACGCGCTGCCCGTTTCTGGTATAACCCCCTTCCCATGGATATTTTTTTCTACCCCTATAATTATTGTACTCTCTTGAGCCAACTTGAGCTTGAGCTGCATATTCCCATTCAGTTTCCGTGGGTAGTCTGTACTCGGGCATAATGATACCACTGCTTCTTTTGGCATACGTGTTGACACTATCTTTTTTCATTTTGCCTTGTAGCGAATCTATTTGTCCATTATAAACAGATTCAGGTCTGTTAAGATAAGCCTCGGTACTAAAAGTTCCCGCCACTTCACCAGTAGCTGCATGATATTTGGCGTCTTCGGAAAGATACCCTTCCCTTTCGAGCATTACTTCATTGACACGGTCTGTTCTCCATTCGGCAAATTGAGTAGCTTGTATCCAATTAATCCCAACAACTGGATATTCTGCATAGGCAGGATGTCTCAAATAGTTATTGGTCATGGTCTCATTAAAGCCTAGGCGATTCCTCCAAACCAAAGTATCCGGTAAGGCACCTTTGTAGATGTTAGTGTATTTGGGATTTTCAGGAGGATAAACACTCTTTAAATAGTCCAAATATTCCAAATACATCACGTTGGTGACTTCCGTTTCATCCATATAAAAAGATTGTACATGTTGAGAGGTAGGGGTATTGTTCCAATCGCGCATTACATCATCCTGCACTTTACCTTTTGTAAAAGTACCTCCCTCAACAAAAACCAGACCTGGAGCGGTTTCCTGTTCCTTGAAATCGGTATTGAATTGAAAACCACCTTCCTTGGCATTGATTTTCCAACCTGTAGCTCTCGAGACGTTTTTGGAAGAGGAAGACTTCTTGCTACAACTTGAAATTGTAAAACTTCCCGCAATCACTGCACAAGAAAGTACAATTTTGATAAACTGTTTTTTCATAATTAGGACTTGAGTTCAAATGTTTAAACCACTGTTTAGGTGGTTTGAAATTCGTATTTTGATTTAATTTGGTGTCACTTTGGCAATTAAAACGATGATTTAGCAATAATATTTTACCGAATAAAAATATTAGCAAATCCTAAATGCTTTTAAACGCATAAAGACGTTGTGATACAAAAAACATAACGTGATAATTGCCATAATAGTATGGACGATTATTTTTCTTTATGAACAGGCTACCTTGAGAAATTTTATATACTTAAGAAGCGGAGCTGGGTAATATTTAAAATAAGATTAAGATTTAATGCTCAAAAAACAGGTAAGTTTTTACAAAAATCCTAAACGTAAATATAAGATATCATGAAAATGCCCGTTTACCTGTAATACAACTAAATCAAATCCAGACGCAAACAAGGTTTGTTTTTGACCCTTGGGTTTGAATGTTGGTTGAAGATGGATTTTAAATAAGTTTGAAAAATGAAAAAATTATCATTACTTATTCTATTGGCCTTTATTGTGGAATTATCGGCTCAAGATGATAGGGTTATAACAACTGCAGTGCCTTTTTTGACCATAGCCGCGGATGCAAGAGCTGGTGGTATGGGAGATATGGGTGTGGCAACTTCAACGGATGCTTTTTCCCAACAATGGAATCCTGCAAAATTTGCTTTTGCTGAGCGTAAAATGGGTATAGGGTTAAGTTATACCCCTTACTTGGAAAGCATTATTACAGATATATCACTGTTAAACGCCAGTTTTTATAATAAACTTGATGAACAAAGTGCTTTTGCAGTCACTTTGAGATATTTTACGCTGGGAGAAATTGAATTAAGACAGTTTGCCAACGACCCAGGTACTTTGGCAAAACCAAACGAATTGGCTTTGGATGGCTCTTATTCTATGAAATTGAGTCCAACTTTCTCAATGGCGGTGGGTGGTAGATTTATAAGGTCTAATTTGAAACTACCGCAAAATGGATCTGAGGATTCACAGGCCGCTAGTACTTTTGCCGTGGATGTAGCAGGATATTATCGTTCTCGTGAAATTGCATATAACAGCTTTGATGGTAGATGGAGGGCTGGGTTTAATCTATCCAATCTTGGGGGAAAAATAAAATATGATGAAGGGGGGCAGGAGAATTTTTTACCTATAAACCTGAAATTTGGTGCAGGATTTGATTTTATTTTAGATCAGGATAATGTCTTGGGTATAACAACTGAGTTTAATAAATTGTTAGTACCTACACCTAAGGATTTTGATGAGGATGGGGATATTGATTCTGTAGACAATGATGAGTATCAGCAAATAGGTTTCTTTAATGGAATCTTTAAATCCTTTGGCGATGCCCCGGATGGTTTCGGTGAAGAGCTTAAAGAGTTTACATGGGCCTTGGGAGCTGAGTATACGTATCAGGATGCCTTTATGATTAGGACTGGTTATTTTAATGAAAGTGAGGAAAAAGGTTCTCGAAAGTTTTTTACCATGGGTGCAGGGTTCAAATTTAAAGCTGCCCAAATAGATCTTTCTTATCTGTTCTCTACATCCCAGGTCAAGAATCCTTTGGAAAACACATTGCGTTTTGCGCTTACTTTTAACTTGGGGGAAGAACTTTTTAATTAAGGAGAATGATTAATAAGTAAGAATATTAATAACAAAACCTGCATTTGTGCAGGTTTTGTTATTTTTAGGCCAGCATGTACTCAAAATATGAAAAAACGTAATGTCGCTTTTGAACTTCTCGTATTTGAATCCTTGGAAGAGTTAAATCGGCAGGATCGAGATTTGATGCTTTTGGCCATTGATGCCAGAAAAGATGCGTATGCTCCCTATTCGAACTTTCGAGTTGGGGCGGCCGTATTATTAGATAACAATGAAGTTGTGATCGGTAACAATCAAGAGAATGCATCTTATCCTTCTGGTTTATGCGCAGAGCGCGTAGCTGTTTTTCAGGCTGGCGCTAAATATCCTGGAATTATAATCAAGTCTATTGCCATAACAGCTAGGTCAAAAAATCATTTGGTCGACAAACCAGTGGCTCCTTGTGGTAATTGTAGGCAATCTATTTCTGAATACGAAATCAGGCAAAAAAGCCCTATTGAACTGATATTAATGGGTGAGAGCGGTCAGGTGATGAAATGCCACTCGCTTGCCGATATTCTTCCTTTGGCTTTCAACAATACGTATTTATAGATTTCTCTTTTTCTTGGAGGTTTTGGTTATAGATTTAATCAATAAGGAAGGTTTTGTTAGTATGCCTAATGGTCACTGGTTTTTATGGTAAGCTTTTTCTTTTATTTTTTTACCGATTGATTAATATGTGTATTTTTGTTTTTCCATTTTCTTGGCATATTTTAGATTACCGGCCTTGAGGAAAATGCGAATTTTTAATTAAAAATCGATTAATGGAAAAAATCACCAAAGAAACATATCTAAAGTGGTACGAGGACATGCTGTTCTGGAGAAAGTTTGAGGACAAGCTTGCTGCTGTTTATATTCAACAGAAGGTAAGAGGGTTTCTGCATTTATACAATGGACAAGAGGCTGTTTTGGCAGGAGCGCTACATGCTATGGACCTTACTAAAGATAGAATGCTAACTGCCTATAGAAACCATGTACAGCCCATTGGGATGGGAGTGGACCCCAAAAAGGTGATGGCCGAACTTTATGGAAAAGTAACAGGTACTTCTAAAGGTATGGGAGGGTCTATGCACATATTTTCCAAAGAACATCGTTTTTATGGCGGTCATGGTATCGTGGGTGGTCAAATTCCATTAGGTGCTGGCCTGGCATTCGCCGATAAATACTTCAAAAGAGATTCTGTCACCTTATGTTATATGGGCGACGGAGCCGTTAGACAAGGTTCGCTACATGAGAGTTTTAACCTGGCGATGCTTTGGAAATTACCCGTTGTCTTTGTTTGTGAAAACAATGGGTATGCCATGGGGACTTCCGTGGCAAGAACATCACATTCCACTGAAATATGGAAACTTGGACTTGGCTATGAAATGCCTTGTGGACCTGTTGACGGAATGGATCCTGTTACAGTTGCCAAGGAAATGAGCAAGGCGATAGAACGTGCTAGAAGTGGCGGTGGACCAACTTTCTTGGAAATGAAAACGTATCGTTATAGAGGTCACTCGATGTCAGATGCCCAACATTATAGAACTAAGGCTGAGGTTGAGGAATACAAAAAAATCGACCCTATTTCACAGGTATTGGAAGTCATAAGAGATAAAAATTATGCATCTGAAGACGAAATCAAAGATATGGGCAGTGCCGTAAAAGCAAAAGTCTTAGCGTGTGAAAAATTTGCTGAGGATTCAGATTATCCACCGATTAACCAGTTATATGATGTGGTTTATGATCAAGAGGATTTTCCATTTGTACAACATAAATAATAGATAAATGGCGGAAGTGATAAATATGCCTAGGCTTAGCGATACCATGGAAGAAGGTACCGTAGCTAAATGGCTGAAGAAAGTTGGAGATAAAATTGAGGAAGGGGATATATTGGCAGAAATAGAAACTGACAAGGCTACAATGGAATTTGAATCATTTCATGAAGGCACATTGCTTCATATTGGGATTGCAGAAGGGGATGGTGCCCCGGTTGATTCACTTTTGGCCATTGTTGGAGAAGAAGGTGAGGATATTTCGGACTTATTGAATGGAGCTTCTGCTGAAAGTAAGGAAGAACAATCTGATGAAACTATTTCTGAGGTGCCTGAGGCTGTGACAAATGCATCCGATGGCGGCTCTGAACCTGATGAAATTCCCGATGAGGTTGAGATAATTAAGATGCCTCGTTTAAGTGATACCATGGAGGAAGGTACGGTGGCTACTTGGTTGAAAAAGGTTGGTGATGTGGTCGAAGAAGGTGATATTTTAGCCGAGATTGAAACTGACAAAGCCACAATGGAATTTGAATCATTCTACTCAGGTACATTATTATATATAGGTCTTCAAGAAGGGGAATCATCTCCAGTCGATGCTGTTCTTGCTGTTATTGGGCCTGTCGGCACCGATGTGAATGCAATTTTGAATGCAAAACCTTCTTCAGGGAAAAGTGAAGAAGTTTCAGCTGCTGTGTCAAAAGAGAGCAAACTAAATGAAAACGTTAAGGAAATGAATACGATTTCGGTCAATGATGGAAAACGCGTATTTGTATCTCCGTTGGCAAAGAAGATTGCAAGGGAAAAGGGAATTGACCTAAATGATGTAAGGGGTACGGGAGAACATGGCAGAATCGTGAAGAAAGATATTGAAGGTTATGTGCCATCCCCGGAGCGATTACAACCAGCTGTGTCCGCGGTGGAGTCATCTGCTGCCTTAAGTGGCGGGGTTGCACCGGTAATTTCAGCTGTTGGTGAGGAAAGCTCCGAAGAGGTAAAGAATTCGCAAATGCGAAAAACCATTGCCAAGAGATTGGCCGAATCAAAGTTTACCGCGCCACATTACTATTTGACCATAGAGGTTGATATGGATAATGCCAAAGCGTCAAGGTCACAGATAAATAGCCTGCCAGATACCAAAGTATCTTTTAATGACATGGTTGTAAAAGCTTGTGCCATGGCTTTGAAAAAACATCCACAGGTTAACACTACATGGAATGGGGATACGACAAGGTATAACCATCACGTACATGTTGGAGTGGCCGTGGCAGTTGAAGATGGATTGGTTGTGCCCGTTGTAAAGTTTACAGACCAATTGAGTCTAACACAGATAGGAGCTTCGGTAAAAGATTTAGCGGGCAGGGCAAGAATTAAAAAGTTAACTCCAGCTGAGATGGAAGGAAGCACTTTTACGGTTTCCAACTTGGGAATGTTTGGTATTTTGGAGTTTACTTCAATAATAAACCAACCCAATTCCGCTATCTTGTCGGTAGGGGCCATTGTTGAAAAGCCGGTAGTTAAAAACGGTGAAATTGTTGTTGGTAGTACAATGAAACTTTCATTGGCTTGCGACCATAGAACGGTTGACGGAGCTACGGGAGCACAGTTTTTACAGACACTAAGGGCGTACATGGAAAACCCAGTAACCATGCTGGCTTAGTTTTAGCACACTAAATATATCATAGAATGCATCCGCCAAAGGCGGATGTTTTTTTTATCTTTAAATCCAAATGAACTTTGAATGAAAAAAATTTACCTAGCAGTAGTTGTTTTTATCATAATAAGCTGTGGTTCTTCAAATTCTATAAAAACCGATAAGGCCAAAGTGGGGAGGATAATGAACTTTTTGGCATCCGATGAACTGCAAGGACGTGATTCGGGTAGTGAGGGAATTGAGAAGGCTGCGGAGTTTATTGAAAAGGTATTTGAATCGAATAGAATAAAACCTTTTTTCCAATCCTATAGAGATACGCTTTCTAATTCTCAAAAAATCGCTTATAATATAGTTGGATTTATAGAGGGTCGTGATGAGCAGCTAAAAAATGAATTTATAGTAATTGGTGCACATTATGACCATATTGGTATAAGAAGTGCGGTTAATGGCGACACCATAGCCAATGGAGCAAATGATAATGCAGCGGGAACCACTGCCGTTTTAGAGTTGGCTCGCTATTTTGGGAAGGCCAGGAGCAATAAGCGAAGTTTGGTCTTTGCGCTTTTTAGTGCTGAGGAAAAAGGACTTTTAGGGTCTAAGCACTTGGCGAAAAAACTAAAAGAGCAGAATTTCAATTTGTATACGATGTTAAATTTTGAAATGCTTGGCGTACCATTGGTCGGTAAGGATTATTTAACTTATGCTACAGGGTATGAACGCTCAAATTTGGCCGAAGTCTGTAATGGGTATGCGAAGGAGAAGCTTGTGGGTTTTCTTCCTACGGCAAAGGAATTTAATTTATTCATGCGTTCAGATAACTTTCCTTTCCATACCGAGTTTGAAGTGCCTTCACAGACATTCTCTACTTTTGATTTCACAAATTTTGATCAGTACCATAAAGTAGGAGATGAGGTTTCATTAATGGATTTCGGACATATGGCGTCCCTTGTAAATAAATTTATTCCTGTAATTGAGGGTATTGCCAATACCTCCCGGCAAGAAATAAAATATAAGTAATGGCAAATGTTATTATAACAGGTACAAGTAGGGGCATTGGATTTGAGTTGGCAAAGCTTTTTGCAGATGAAGGTCATCAGGTATTGGCATTGTCACGAAACAATGCGCCAATAACTGAATTGCAGCATAGGAATATAACCTCCTTTCCATTTGACCTTTCCAATAGCTTGAATTTTGAAAAGCTGGAGGCATATCTTGAAGATTGGGAAACCGTTGATATTTTGATCAATAATGCAGGAAAATTGTTGAACAAGCCATTTTTGGAAACAGATGACAAAGAGTTTGAGGAAATTTACAAGGTCAATGTATTCGGAGTGGCTAAAATGACCAGGTTGGTGTTGCCAAAAATGCCAAAAAGAGGACATGTGGTAACGGTAAGCTCAATGGGAGGTGTACAGGGCAGTATGAAATTCCCAGGACTTTCGGCATACAGTTCAAGTAAAGGAGCTGTAATTACCTTGACCGAATTATGGGCTGAGGAATTCAAGGAAACAGGCCCATCTTTTAATGTTTTGGCGTTAGGCGCTGTACAAACTGAAATGTTAGAGGAGGCCTTTCCCGGTTATCAAGCACCGATTTCTGCGCTTGAAATGGCCACTTATATCAAGGATTTTGCATTAACTGGGCATAAATTCTACAATGGGAAACTCATGCAAGTTTCAAGTAGCACGCCATAAATCCCACTAACAACAAAGGACGGATTAAATTCTTTTAATCCGTCCCAGTGATAAAGGTCGCTGTTATGGAAATGCTTTTAATAGATCAATGTTTTCTTCCATCTTTTTACTATTTAAAAATCAAAGTGTTTTAATCCAATTTACAAATAAAGGGACCCATTGGTCTGTACCATCAGATTTTCTTCCCATTCCAAATCCGTGGCCCCCTTTAGGAAAAATATGCATTTCCGTCAAAACCTCATGTTCCCTTAATTTTTGTGCATAAAGAGTGGTCTCTTCTACTTGGCATACCTCATCATCATAGGCATGGACCAAAAAAGCAGGTGGAGTATTATTGGATACCAGTTTCAATAGTGTGTTTTGTTCAATTTCGTCGGAGGTTAATTTTCTATGGTAAAGACTTTTTTCAAGCCACTTTAAATTGGCATCGGAAAGATTGGTAACTCCATATATTAGCCCTGAAAAATCAGGATTTTCATCAGAGTCCGGACTCTTCCACAAACTGAGAGTGGTAGCTAAATGGCTCCCGGCCGAAAAACCCAGCACACCCACTTTGTTAGTTTCAATGTTATAGACAGGGGATTTTTCACGTATTAATTTGAGCGCTCTTCGGGCATCTGTAATGGGAACCAAATGGGGCTGATTGGATGATTTGGGATTTGGAAGTCTATATTTTAAAACGGCAGCTGTAATCCCCTGTTTCGACAAAGCCGTGGCCAAATCATATCCTTCATGGTACATGGCCACAAGCTCATAACCGCCACCAGGAATTATTAGTACGGCCTGGCCCGTATTTTGACCTTCGGCTTTATAGATGGTTAGCGTAGGCTTTGTAATATTAAAAACACACATGGTGCCCCAAGCTTCCTTCTCATATTCTCGAAGATTATTTTTTTTGTGATATGGAATTTCTTCCCCCTCCCAAAGCCTGTACACTTCTTGGGCGTAGGTTTCCCCAGTTATTTGAAAAAGAAGTAAAAGTAAAACAGTTCTAATATTGATTTTCATACCTGAATTTAAGTATAATCAAAGGAACCCAAGTGTAAATGGAAATAATTTTAGTGAGAAATCATATTCCCGAAAGACAACTTTTACCTCATTACTGTTCAATACTGCAATTTTAATTAAACCAGACGGCATATTTCTGCCTCCTCAATTCCAAAGCGAGCTGTTCCTCCATTTTGAGAGCATCAGTTCTGGTCATGAGCTCTATATGATTGTATAGACTCGGACGAAGATACATGCCATATTTTTGAACAATGTTTGAAGAGAGTTTATGACCTTTCTTATTCCTGTACCCTGTTTTATGTTGTTCAAATCGTTCTTTGGGAGACTTGCTGGTCATGCCTACATATAGGCACTGTAGTACCCCATTGAACTGGGGGTTGGCCGCCCTGAACTTGGCATTTTCACTGAATACCCGCTTGGATAATTCTATTACGTAAACGCGGTAGATCAGTCTAGACATAGGAATTTAAGTTTATTCAAAATTCGCATAATGAAGGTTGTGATGGCAAGGTATTGTTTTTTTGATATTTTAATAGACTGTGGCGGTAAAGCGCATTTTTTATACTATGATTTTGAGTCAAACAATGAGTTAAGTTAATATTCCAAGTAATATGGGTTTTAAGATGAAGGTCTGTATACTGAGAAGCCCAAAAACCCTATTTTTGTTTTAATGGATAAGATTCTTCAAAATTACATTCCAGAGCGGGCGGTAGGACCTTGTTTGCAATTGATTAAGAACTCCGGCGTTAACCTAAAAATTGTAAACAAAAGAGTTACCAGGCATGGAGATTATCGAAGGTTGCCAAACGGAATGCATCAAATTACGGTTAATGCTACTTTGAACAAATATCGGTTTTTGATCACTTTGGTTCATGAAATCGCCCACCTTATCGCTTTTGAAGAATTTGGAAGGAGGATTAAACCCCATGGGTTGGAATGGAAGAAAACGTTTCAACATTTAATGTTGCCTTTTATTAGACCTGAAGTGTTTCCGTCTACATTATTACCGCTTTTGGCACGGCATTTTAAAAACCCAAAAGCAAGTAGTGATACCGATGCCCTTCTATCGATGACCTTGAAACAATTTGACACACAAAATGCCCATCAGACCTTCGTTTTTGAATTACCTTTGGGAAGTATTTTCAGGATTTATAATGGAAAACTTTTTAAAAAAGGCAATAGGCGTGTAAAACGTTACGAATGTATTGAGGTTGCCTCTGGAAAAGTATACTTATTTCAGCCCAATGCGGAAGTAGAATTAATAAGTAATTAAGACATGAACAAAAATTATTATGCAGTTTTGATGGCCGGTGGTGTAGGGTCACGGTTTTGGCCCATAAGCACCTCGTCCTATCCAAAACAGTTCCACGATATGTTGGGCACGGGTGATAGCTTGATTCAAAAAACTTTTCAAAGACTAAATAAATTTGTACCCACCAAGAATATCCTGATTCTAACAAATGAAAGGTATAATGATCTTGTTTTGGAACAATTACCAATGGTGACCCAAGAACAGGTTGTTTTGGAACCTGCTATGCGCAATACCGCACCGTGCATTTTGTATGCGGCATTGAAAATTCAAAAAATGAACCCCGATGGGATAATGATCGTTGCGCCCAGTGACCATTGGATTGAGGATGAAGATGCCTTTGCCAGAGATGTTACGACCTGTTTTGATATGTGTGAGCAGGAAGAAGTACTTTGCACTTTGGGTATAAAGCCAACGTTCCCCAACACTGGATTTGGGTATATTGAATTTGAAAAAGAAAGTACTTTTGAATTGAAAAAAGTACACCAATTCCGTGAAAAACCGGATTATGAAACGGCCAAGGAGTTTATGGCCCAAGGTAATTTTCTATGGAATGCCGGTATATTTATGTGGGGAGTGAATACGATTGTCAATGCATTTAAGAACTATCAATCGGCACAATATGAACTATTTTATTCTGGAGTTGACCAGTATAATACACCTGCGGAAAAGACATTTATTAAGGAGAACTACCCTAAGGCAGAAAACATATCGATAGATTATGCTATCTTAGAACAGTCCAAATCTATTTATGTGCTTCCAGCAACTTTTGATTGGAACGATTTAGGTACTTGGGGCTCTTTGTATGACAAATTGGATAAGGATGTTGATGACAATGCAGTTGTAAACAGCCAAGTAATCAGCCAAGATTCCCACCGTAATATGATTCGATCACCAAAGGGTAAAATTGTTGTTGTTGATGGTCTTGACGATTATATTATTGTTGATAAAGAAGAAGTATTGCTTATTTATCCAAAATCAAAGGAACAAGAAATAAAACAGGTGTTAGGCAAAGTAAAGGATAAATTTGGGGACCAGTATGCTTAGAACTTGTTTAAACTTCATCCTTCGGTTTTGTTATGGCTCTTTTTTCACCACCTTTCGTTAACAAAATATTCATTTGACATTGCCAAACTGCGTTTTTGAAGCCTCAACTGAGGAAAGAGTAGCGTATAACAAATTTCAAAAACAAAATTTAAACAGGCTCTAACTATGAGTAAAACCTTAAATGGTGACAATAATGTTCCACTAAGTGAAGGAGCTCGTGGTGAAGAAGTAAAAAAGGATATTCAAGGTTTACTTGGAAGTACCAAAAAATTTCTCTTCGAACTTTTGGACATCCGAAAAAATACGGATCAAGAGGGCATCAAAGAGGCTATTATAGCTGATATTCTTTTTGTAGATATAAGTCAGAGGCAAAGACTAAATACGAAAATCTGCAATTCCTTGGTTTTATCCCAACTATACTAACAGATTTCAATACGCTGGATACGATTCCTGTTTTTGAGATAAAATGGAAACGTAATGCCGAGCGATTCCAAACTATGGCCGACAGCAAAAAACTACATGAGTGGTTAAAACTAAGACTGAAGGATAGTACTATACAACTTAAGGAAGTAGTTCAGGACTAGTTGCGTTCTTCGATATACATTTGCCTTACCTTCTTGAAGAGTTCGGAAGAATATACAAAATTAGTCACGGCCTCATTATCGGTCTTAAAGATTTCATTCTTGGTCCCCTCCCATTCTTTGATGCCATTTTTCAGAAAAATAATTTTCTCGCCAATTTCCATGACCGAATTCATGTCGTGTGTATTTACCACGGTTGTTATATCATATTCCTGGGTTATTTCCTGAATAAGATTGTCTATAAGAATTGCCGTCTTAGGATCAAGGCCAGAGTTTGGTTCGTCGCAGAACAGATATTTTGGATTCATTACTATGGCTCTAGCAATGGCAACTCTTTTTTGCATGCCCCCAGAAATTTCCGAAGGATATTTTTTGTGTGCATCAACAAGATTCACTCTTTTGAGTACAAAATCAACCCTATCTTGCATTTCCGATAGCGATTGCTTGGTGAACATCTCCAATGGGAACATGACGTTACCCTCGACTGTCAAAGAATCGAACAAGGCACTTCCTTGAAATACCATGCCCATTTCCTGTCTAAGATTACGCTGCTCATCCCCAGATAGTTGGGAATATATTTTTCCGTCATGGCTTATGGTGCCTTTATCAGGGCTTAATAAGCCTAGAAGACATTTCAAGAAAACCGTCTTTCCTGAGCCACTTTGTCCTATGACCAAATTGGTCTTCCCCTTGTCAAAACAGGTAGAAATGCCCTTTAATACATGAGCGTCTCCGAATGACTTATATATGTCATTAACCTCTATCATCAGCCCAGTAATAGTTGCGTTAGTAAATAATTTAAAATAATAATGACCACACTGGTCCATACAAAGGAAGTTGTCGCTGCCTTACCAACTTCCAAAGCACCACCTTTCATGAAAAACCCATGATAAGAGGGTATTGTAGCGAGGATAAAAGCAAATACCAAAGTTTTTATAAAGGAATAGGTCACGTGAAATGGAATAAAATCAAGCTGAATTCCTTCAATAAAATCGGCACTCGTGCTAAAACCGCCAAAAACGCCGGCAATCCAACCACCGAATATACCAACGTACATTGAAATGGCAATTAAAAAGGGATATAACATTAATGCGATTATCTTTGGGAAAACCAAATAATTTAAAGCATTCACACCCATGACTTCAAGTGCATCAATTTGTTCAGTAACCCGCATCGTACCTATGCTTGAGGTAATAAAAGAACCAACCTTACCAGCCATAATAATGGAACAGAAAGTAGGGGCGAATTCCAATATGACTGACTGCCGGGTGGCAAAACCTATCAAATGCCCAGGTAACAAAGGATTGGTAAGGTTCAGAGCTGTCTGTATGGTAACAACTCCCCCGATAAAAAAAGATATGAATATGAGAATGCCCAAGGAACCAAATATAAGTTCATCTATCTCTTTAAGAATCAACGACCTCATTATGCTCCATTTGGTAGGTTTTTCAAAAACCTCTTTTATCATAATAGCATAGCTGCCAATTGATGCTAAGTAATTCATAGAATAAAAATAGACTTATGGTTGTAAAAATAACAATAATGAATGTCTTTTAGCCTTCATTTAATCTTTTAAAGGTTTATTTCTATATTTTTGTATAACCAATAAACTAAACATGTACAAGAGTAAATCCACCCTCCTTCTAATTGTGATTCTTCTTACTTTCAATACCTTCGAAGCCATAGGCCAAAGGAAGTCTGAAAATGGCCAAAACGTCGAAAATTCAAGCCATCTTAGAGCTACTCCCAAATTGGTTGTTGGGGTCGTGGTGGATCAAATGCGATACGATTATTTGACCCGTTTTTGGGATCATTACGAGCAAGGTGGGTTTAGACGCTTGGTAAACCAAGGTTTCAATTGTAAGAACAATCACTTTAATTATGCACCTACGAGTACAGGCCCTGGGCATGCTTCAGTATATACCGGAACCACACCAGCCACACATGGAATTATTGGAAACAATTGGTACGATAAAGAAACGGATACAGTAGTATATTGCGCCTCTAATGAAGATTATGATTCGGTGGGGACGGAGACTAGTGCTGGCAAAATGTCACCACATAGATTGATGGTCACCACAGTAACCGATCAATTGCGGTTGCATTGGCAAATGAGAAATAAGACCATTGCCATTTCATTAAAAGATAGGGGAGCGGTTTTACCTGGTGGTCATACGGCAAATGCGGCATATTGGTTTGAAGGTGGAGTAGCTGGTAATTGGATCACTAGTTCTTTTTATATGGACAACCTACCAAAATGGGTCAATGATTTTAATGCGTCCAATAGCGCAGAGAAATATAAAAGGCCCTGGACAACCTTAAAGGGGATTGAAACATATGTGGAAAGCGGATTGGACAATAACGCGTATGAAGGATTGTTTAGAGGCCAAACTTCTCCAACTTTCCCACATAATTTACCCAGCCTCTGGGATGGTAATGGTAAGTTCAATATGATTAAAGTAACTCCTTATGGGAACAGTATTATTACAGATTTTGCCATAGCCGCCTTGAAAGGGGAAAGCTTGGGAACCGATGCTATTACCGACTTTTTAGCGATAAGTTATTCAAGCACGGATTATGTGGGCCATATGTACGGTGTAAACTCCAAAGAAGTGCAGGACGTCTATATTAGATTGGACAGGGATTTGGCCAGGCTTTTTAAGGCATTGGATCAGAAAGTAGGCGAAAATGAGTATACGGTTTTCTTGTCAGCCGATCATGCAGCTATACAAGTGCCGGCTTATCTAAAGGACCAAAAGATTCCAGCAGGATACATTGTGGCTGAAGATTTGCCAGCTAGGTTGAATATGTATTTAAAGCATAAATATGGCACGACCAAATTGGTAAAGAACAGGTCTAACAATCAATTGTTCTTGGACCATGATGTTATCAATAATTTAGATTTGGAACTAGGGGATGTACAAAAAGACCTGGCAAGGGAATTACTGAGCTATAAAGATATGGATAGGGTTTATACGGCAGAACAAATGTGGCAAAATGAGTATAGAGAAGGCATTCCCTATATTTTACAAAATGGGTACAATCAAAAACGTTCCGGTGATATATTAATGGTATTGAAACCAGGAATCATAAATTATCCCAAAACAGGTTCAACCCATGGGTCACCGCAGATTTATGACACCCATGTTCCTTTACTTTTTTATGGCAAGGGTATTCAGAAAGGAAGTACCTTTGAAAGGACCGAAATCCCTGATATAGCACCCACAATATCCGTATTATTGGGAATAGCTTTCCCAAGCGGGACTACTGGCACTCCGATAGCAAAGGCTTTAAAATAACCGAATTAATACATGAACAATCATCCCATCGGTATATTTGATTCAGGAGTCGGTGGCACATCCATTTGGAAAGAAATCAATGCATTGTTGCCAAAGGAAAATACCATTTATTTAGCTGATAGTAAGAATGCACCCTATGGCAATAAGTCAGAAGAGCAGATTGTTCAATATAGTATTAAAAATACGGAGCTTTTATTGGAAAAGGGCTGTAAACTTGTGGTGGTGGCCTGTAATACCGCAACCACTAATGCTATAAGTCATTTGCGAAGGAATTACGGGATTCCTTTTATTGGGATTGAACCTGCAATTAAGCCAGCAGCACTGAAATCACAATCAAAAACTGTTGGGGTATTGGCTACGAAAGGCACATTAACAAGTAACCTTTTTCATAGTACCTCGGAAAATCATGGAAACGGAATCAAAATAGTTGAGCAGGTAGGTACGGGATTGGTGCCTTTGATTGAAGGTGCAAATGTTGACTCATCCGAGACCAAAGTATTGCTAGAGAAATATATGAAACCTATGTTGGATGAGGGTATGGATCATTTGGTATTGGGTTGTACCCATTACCCATATTTGATACCTGTTTTAAAAGAATTGCTTCCTGAGCATGTGGAAATAATAGATTCTGGGCAAGCGGTGGCACGGCAGACCAAAGCAGTCCTTGAGCAGAATGGACTTAGGAATTCATCACATAAAATAGGTAAGCATCATTTTTATAGCAATTCAGACATTTCCACTTTAAAAAGTTTTCTTGGTAATGTGGGTATAGGCATGGAAATTTCTTATTTGGATTTTTGAAAAGATGGGGTGCCTCTTCATTCAGGTAGTATGCCCAAAAAGGTTTGTTTTATGAAACTACTTAGGAGGATTAAATACCGCTAATTTCTAGAGATAATTTTTCCATCGAGCCAAGGTTGGCCAGCAAGGTAAAAATTCATACCTGTCTTTTCTTGAATATCGACCAGACTGTTACGGGTCTCTATTGACCTAATAGTTAAATTTCGTCTCAGTTGATTTGATTTTGATATTTCTTCTTTAGTAGGCGGGTCTAAATAGCCATATCCGGTATCCTGGCAATCTGATTTTATGGCTATGTTCCAGTCCTCGATGATGGCAAAGTCATAGGGACTCATTTCGCCTTTGGAAATCGCTTGCAATAATTTGGGGCGTAGTGAAGGGTATAGCGTATCAGTAACTACAAATTCCTTCGAAACAGAATAAATGGTGAGCATCCATTGACTTTCCCCGATAAGTTTTTCCCCAGGATGGCCTTTAGATTCCAAAATACTGTTCAGTTTGGCAATCTGTTGTCGTGTATGCGGCACACCTTTCCTATTCCCGAATCCTTCTTTTGCTTTTTGTCCAATCTTGAATAGATATTTGAGAGCGAATTTTTGGTCCTTCTTGTACATACTTTGTACGGCCTCCCTTAAATCTAGTTTAATCCGGTTCCTATATTCACTTCTTAAAGAATTGTATTCAGTTTTTATTCCATTCCATTCACCCATGAAGGTAAGGGGCTTCAAAAACGTTTCTTTTTTTATTTCTTTAAGCGTCCAACCATTTGAGACACCCAATTTCAAATATTCAAAAGCTTTTTCAAAATCTCTTAGATGAACGGCAAGTTGTGTGGCAATCTTGTAGTCCTTTAAAAAAACAAACTCATAGGAACTCGATATTTCTTCCATTCGATCCATCGCCTCCTGATGGTTTTCCTTGATTATCAATTCTTCAATACTTAAAACAGTCTTGAGGTATTCGGAATAGTCGGTTGAGTTTTGAGCATTTAAAAAGTAACAATGTAAAGACAAGAATAAGGTGGTTAATAAAAGTGTTCGCATCGGCCAAAATTTATAGTTCTTGAATTTTCACAATATAAAGTCAGTATAATTAATACTAATGCAATATTTTGTTAAATGGTTGAGAGGTAGGAATTTTAAAAGAGATTCTCCGAATATTTAAATTTTGTTCGTTAGTTATATTTCAGTTTGTAAATGAATATTATCTGTATACTTCTTTGATTCATTTCCTTATTGATTGATATTCAATAGAATATTCATAAATTAAGGTCATAAAAGAAATATACGTACTCGTAACTATATCCAATAGTTACTATTCATAAAATGAAAAATATAATCACGCTGCCCAAAACAACATATTTAATTGTATGCATATTGATAATGGTAAGCTGCAATCAAACTTCTGTTCCCGGAACAAAGGAACATATTCAAGCAGTAACGAAAAAGATTGATGACAATCGATTACAGAGTGCTGATGATTTACCCGGAGATTGGCTGTCGTATGGGAGAAACTATAGCGAAGATCGATTCAGCGCTTTAAACAAGATTACCAAATTCAATGTGGACAGTTTGGGATTGGCCTGGACATTAAATCTTGGTACTACAAAAGGATTTGAAGCAACACCTTTGGTAGTGGATGGTATCATGTACGTAAGTGCACCGTGGAGTATTGTATATGCAGTTGATGTTAGAAAAGGGGAGATCATTTGGATTTTTGACCCTAAGGTGCCTCGCGAATATGGCGAAATAGCCTGTTGTGATGTAGTTAATCGTGGAGTGGCATTGTATAAAGGTCTTGTTTATGTCGGAACACTTGACGGAAGGTTAGTCGCTATTGACGCTGCAACTGGTAAAAAGGCTTGGGAGGTTTTGACTGTGGATCAAAGTGAGAGTTATACCATTACTGGGGCACCCAGAGTATATGATGGAAAAGTAATCATTGGAAATGGTGGCGCTGAATTGGGCGTAAGAGGATATGTCACAGCCTATGATGCCCTAACAGGTGATCAGGTTTGGAGGTTTTACACAGTACCAGGCAATCCCGCTGATGGTTTTGAATCGAAGGCTATGGAAGAAGCCGCTAAAACATGGACTGGAAAGTGGTGGGAATCCGGTGGTGGTGGAACAGCATGGGATGCTTTTGCTTATGATCCGGAACTCAAATTAATCTATGTGGGAGTCGGGAATGGGACCTTATGGAATCGGGAAGTGAGAAGTCCTCAAGGGGGTGACAATCTTTATCTTTCTTCAATAGTCGCTATTAATTCTGAAAATGGAAATCTGGAGTGGTACTATCAGACTACTCCGGGAGACACTTGGGATTATACAGCTACACAACACATCATTCTTGCGGAATTGGAAGTCAATAACCAATCAAGAAAGGTCTTGATGCAAGCACCCAAAAACGGCTTCTTCTACGTACTGGATCGTACGAATGGAAAGTTGATTTCAGCAGACCCTTATGTATATACGAATTGGGCAACCAGCGTTGATTTGGAAACCGGACGGCCTATAGAAACCGATTTTAGTCGATTTAAAGAAGTTAATGCACAAATATTTCCAGGTCCATCTGGTGGGCATAACTGGCAACCTATGGCCTTCAATCCAGTCACGAAATTGGTTTACATACCGGCAAGGGATCAATCTATGATTTATGGGCAACCTTTACATTGGGAATACAACAAAGATATTCGAGCCGGTAATATTGCCCTTGGGGGAGATAAAAATGCCGTTACCCGTATGGATTCCTTGGCCCCAGATGAAAAAGGGATGTTAATTGCCTGGGACCCAATTCAGAAAACAGACGTATGGAAAGTGGTCCATAAAACAACCTGGAATGCTGGCGTTCTAAGCACTGAAGATTTAGTTTTTCAAGGAAATGCGGAAGGTTTTCTGGTTGCCTATGATGCGTTGGATGGAACAGAAAAATGGCAATTCAATGTGGGATCAGGGGTTATCGCTTCACCCATCTCCTATATGGTGGACGACATACAATATATTACCATAGTATCGGGTTGGGGCGGAGTTGGTGGTCGGTTTGTACGATATACAGATCAACTATATCCTGGTACTATATATACTTTTGCATTAGGCGAAAATGAGGATATTCCCGAATATCCAGTTATGACAAAGAAACTTATTGATCTAGAGGTTGCTGTTGATATTGGCGATATTGAACAAGGAAAATTGGTTTTTGGCCAATATTGTAATAGATGTCATGGTTCACCTGGAACTGGAGGAGGCGCCTATCCTGACATTGCGTACTCCAACAAGGCAGTATTCAATTTATTTTCCCAGATAGTGGGGGAAGGAGCATTTCTTGGTAAAGGCATGCCCAATTTTGGTGATCGTTTGGATGAAGAGCAAATAAAAAATGTTAAAAACTATATTCTAAGTGCTGCAAAGGATTTAAGAAATGATAAAGACTTGGATAATCAAACGAATGGTAACATCCATTAACATGAATACCTGAAATTGCGGTTTGTCCAATATTCAAGGATTCTTTCGAAATCAATGATTTTAAGAAATTCCTCGGGTACTCATTTTAGTTAGTACATTCGAGTCAATTCAACTGTGGTGAACTATAATCCCAAAAGAAACTTGCTCCTATTGACTTGCAAAGGAATTCTACGGTTCCATAAAACGGCCTTTTTATAGAATCACTTTTCCAAATCACAGAAACTATTTTCAGAGAGTCTCATTCTTGGTCTCTTTTAGTAGTTTCGTTAACTAACCTTTTATGGTACAGTTTCTTACGTAAGCCAAAATAAAAAAGCAAAAAGAAATCACTTCCGGTTATAGGTCAAATATGTAAAATCAAATTTGTGCCTATCATCTTTAGGATGATATTCAGAGGCAATAAGTTTCCATATAGTCTCATTTACTTCAGGAAAAAAAGTATCAGCTTCAAAATTTTCATGGACCCTTGTAATTTCCAGTTTATTGGCAAAGGTCTCACCTTGTTTGTAGATTTCACCGCCTCCGATTATAAAGGGAAATTCATCTTCAGAAGTCAAATCTATGGCATCTTCGATTGAATGTACAACAACACAGTCGGGATGATCAAAGGCATAAGTCTTGTCTCGTGTTATTATAATGTGGGTTCTATTGGGTAAAGGTTTTGGGAAAGTTTCAAAAGTCTTACGTCCCATGATAATATGGTGCCCGGTAGTCAATTGTTTAAACCTTTTAAAATCATCTGGCAAATGCCAAAGCAAATCGTTGTCCTTGCCAATGGCATTGTTCTCGCCTATGGCGGCTATCATAGTTATGGTCTGCACTAAAGTTTTTTTTTATTTATTTTGGAAAGCGGAAAGTCAGTTTCTATTTCTTTCTGTATTTCCGCAATTTTTTCTTTTTGTTTAAGTACCAATTTTTCACGTTGTTGCCTTTCCCATTCTTTCCCCATGAACCTTTGGGTCACAAAAACATTAAATATGTGGATTACGAATAAAAAGGCCCAAAAGGTAATCGCCCAAATGAACCAATCGTAGCGTTCTCCATATTTTAGGATTTTATTGATCAAGACAAGGAAAACACTTCCTATTAAAAAAATGACAAAGTGGGTATATACCCTTTTCTTCTGTCTTATACGGTCTTGGGCAGTTTCCAACAACTCGTGTTGTTCCAAATTCAATTCAGATTTGTTTTTGCTTTTGGAGAACATGCTAATGGCTATCTTTAACCACAAAGATAGCAGATTTGATACAAAATGAAATTCAGGACATGCATAATTACAGGGAGGGGTTTCCAATATTAGATAAATACATTTATGCCAATACCGCGTCCTCTGGATTAATAAATGAAAGTACCATTGCATGGAGAAAACAACACGACCGGGACTTTTTCGATGGAGCCAGTACTATGCGAATGGACAGTTCAAAGATAATAACTGAAACAAGGAGTGCTGTAGGTGCCTTTTTTGGTTGTAATTATGAAAATGTGGCTTTGGTGCAAAACTTCTCTTTAGGTTTGAATATGTTATTGGAAGGCATTGATAAAAGTAAGAAGGTGCTACTTCTGGAAAATGATTATCCATCGGTTAACTGGGCTTTTGAGAATAGAGGTTTTCCTATTTCCTATTGCAAGATCAATGAAGATTTAGAGGAAAATATCCTTGAAAAAATAAAGTCAGATACTATTTCTATTCTTGCCCTTAGCCTTACCCAATGGGTAAACGGAATTAAAGTCGATTTAGATTTTCTAAAGCAATTAAAAAAAGAGCATCCGGATGTTCTGATCATTGCGGATGGCACTCAGTTTTGTGGTACCACCAAATTCAATTTTGAGGAGTCGGGACTTGATGTCTTGGGGTCAAGTTCATATAAGTGGCTTTTGGCAGGTTATGGTAATGGATTGATGCTTTTTAAGGATAGGGTCAAAGAAATATCCCGGATTGAGACTATAGGTTTTAATGCTGCAAATGTAGATCCTAACGGACGGGATAAAATTAGGTTTGCAAAACAATTTGAACCTGGGCATTTAGATACTTTGAATTTTGGGTCGTTAAGACATTCACTTGGTTTGCTAAATGCAATTGGCCAAGATAACATTACCCAGAAATTGAAAAATTTATCTATAAGAACCAAAGAAGAATTTTCAGCATTGGGCTTGTTGGAAGATAAAGTATTGTTAAGAAAGGATCATAGTACCATATTCAATATTAAAGGAGATGATGCAGTGTTTGGTCATTTGACCAATAATAGAATCCTTTGTTCTCAAAGGGGCGACGGTATAAGATTTAGTTTTCATTTTTACAATACCTATGAAGATATAGCACGCATTATAGAAATTCTTAATAAAGTGCTGTAGATTTTACCTACATGGGAAATACTGAGCCCAATTTTTGGGAAGCTAACCTAAATGTCATCTATATATTATGAAATTGATAAAAATGATATTAATCATTGTAAATGAGGCACTTAATGTGTTAATTTTGCCTGAAATTTAAACAGGGAATGTCATGGGGATTGCAAAACAATATTTGAAAACAAAACCGGTCTGTAAAGTTACTTTTACGGTACCTGCTGAAGATGCCAAAAAGGTTGCCGTTGTTGGGGATTTTAACAACTGGGACTCCAAAGGGAGTACATTGAAAAAATTAAAAAACGGAACTTTTAAAGGAACGTTTGACCTTCCAAAGGAAAGTACTTACGAGTTCAGATATTTGGTTGATGGTAATTATATAAATGAGACTGAAGCTGATCGTTACCAATGGAACGATTATGCGGGAACTGAAAATGCGGTTCTAGAGCTTTAGTAGGGAGAAAAAATAATAAGGTTGGGACGTTTTAAAACGTCCCA
>JAGLKG010000154.1 GCA_023141835.1 Maribacter sp.
TGGTTTCGCTTTGAATATAGTAGCCTATGTGGGTGCATTCTCATCATTGTTCGCCGCCATAATAGCGATTACCCAAACCGATATTAAGCGCGTATTGGCCTTCTCAACCATGTCACAATTGGGGTATATGATGCTCGCATTGGGCGTTTCGGGATACGATGGTCATGAAGGACTAGGTTATATGTCTTCAATGTTCCATCTGTTTACCCATGCCATGTTCAAGGCCTTATTGTTCTTGGGCGCCGGCTCGGTAATACATGCCGTACATAGTAACTATTTAAAGGATATGGGTGGGCTTCGAAAGTATATGCCTATTACCCATATTACCTTTCTAATTGCGGCATTGGCCATTGCCGGGGTACCTCCTTTTGCAGGTTTCTTTAGTAAGGACGAGATTTTGGTCGCTGCTTTTGAACATAATAAGTTGATTTATTTTATCGGAGTATTTGTAGCTGGACTAACAGCTTTCTATATGTTCCGTATCTACTTTGGAATTTTCTGGGGCAAGGAAACAAAATATGAGCACAAACCACACGAATCCCCAATTTCAATGACATTCCCATTAATGGTTTTGGCCCTTTTGAGTATTGTGGGTGGATTTATTCCTTTTAGTGAATTTGTAACTGCCGATAAAGCGGCTTTCGAAGCGCATTTGAATTATCCACTAGCAGCAATAGCCGTTGGTGTGGGATTGACAGGTATTATACTGGCTTGGATATTCTATAAAAAGGAAAATGATTTAGCAGATAGGCTTGCTAACTTTTTCGGACCCTTTTATAAATGGACGAGCGATAAATTTTATTTCGATGAAATTTATCTCTTCGTTACCAAAAAAATATTATTCAACCTTGTTTCTGCACCAATAGCAAAATTTGATAAAAAGTATGTAGATGGTACCATGGAGGGCATAGGGAACAAAACTGTGTGGACATCCGATAAAATAAAAGGATTGCAATCTGGCAAGGTACAGGACTACGGATTTGCTTTTATAGCAGGAGTTGTAATTATTGCTTTAATATTTATTTATCTGTGGACAAACTAAAAGAATAATATGGATATTCTATCACTTTTCATCTTAGTACCTATTATAACCATACTAGCTCTAGTATTTACTAAAGGTTTGAAACAGTCGCGTATAATTTCGATGATTGGGAGCATTATCCAACTGGGAATGGCTATCAACTTGGTTTTTGCGTATTTCAAAGAAAGAGCAACTAATAGTGACATTATGGTCTTTACCAAAGATGTGGTTTGGTTCAAAGATTTTAATATTCATTACAACATCGGAGCAGATGGCATAACAGTTGCCTTATTGCTTTTAACTAGCATAGTGGTTTTGGCAGGTGTTTTCATTTCATGGAAAATGAATGACCTTCCCAAAGAGTTTTTTGTATCACTAATAGTACTTTCCATAGGGGTGTATGGCTTTTTCATCTCTCTAGATTTATTTACTATGTTCGTCTTCTTCGAGATAGCAGTTATCCCCATGTATTTATTAATTGGAATTTGGGGAACAGGACCTAAGGAATATTCAGCCATGAAATTAACATTGATGCTCATGGGTGCTTCTGCCATTTTACTGGTTGCAATCTTGGGAATCTACTTTAATTCAGATGCTGACGGTGGCGCTTTGACTTTCAACATATTGGAAATTGCCAAGGTGAACATACCTCTAGAAGCTCAAAAACTATTTTTCCCTCTAGCCTTTATTGGTTTTGCCGTAATTGGAGCCTTATTCCCTTTCCATACCTGGTCACCAGATGGTCATGCCTCAGCGCCCACGGCAGTTTCAATGTTACATGCCGGGGTATTGATGAAATTAGGAGGTTATGGGGTGTTTCGGGTTGCTATGTATTTATTACCAGAGGGAGCCGTACATTGGTCTTGGTTCTTTATAATCCTAGCGGCCACTGGCGTTATTTACGGTGCATTTTCAGCCATTAAACAAACTGATTTAAAATATATCAATGCATATTCGTCTGTGAGCCATTTGGGATTGGTTTTGTTCGCCCTTTTGATGCTGAACAAAACGGCATGGAATGGTGCCATATTACAGTCACTTTCCCACGGGTTTATGACAGCTCTTTTCTTTGCTTTAATCGGAATGATCTATGGAAGAACGCACACTAGGGATGTTACCAAGTTAGGAGGCCTACTCAAGGTAATTCCGTTTATATCGACCATTTATGTTATTGCAGGTTTGGCATCATTAGGCCTTCCCGGATTTAGTGGTTTTGTTGCCGAAATGAACATATTTGTAGGTGCTTTTGAGCATGATGACATGTTCTATAGGATTGCAACGATTGTATCGGTATCGGCGATTGTTGTTACGGCTGTTTATATTTTAAGGGTTGTAGGGATAATGCTGATGGGGCCTGTAAAAAACGATGCTTTCTTAAGCTTGGAAAAAGTTACATGGTATGAGAAAACGGGAATATTATTGTTATTGATTCCCATTGTGGGCATGGGTGTTGCCCCACTTTGGTTAAGTGATATGATTTTGGAAAGTTTACAACCTTTTATACAAGGAGTTTTATAAAATAAAAAGAATGGATTTTAGCAATCTTTTATTAATGCGTCACGAGCTATTACTTTTGGCAATTACACTATTGTTGATCGTAGCTGAAATTTTTATACCGCCAAACAAAAAACAGAGCATCGTTCATTTAGCTATATTCCTATTTGGAGTTCATACCTTGATCGGATTCTTGCCGGTAGATGAAAACAGCCTTTTTGGTGGCATGTTCAGAACCAATGCTTTAATACATTTTTTTAAAAATGTCTTGAATGTTGGTGTACTAATCCTCTTATTGCAATCGGCCGATTGGCTTCAGGAAAAAATCGTTAACCAAAATAAGGGTACAGAGTTTTTCATACTCCTGTTTTCTTCCCTATTGGGTATGTATTTTATGATTTCTTCCGGGGATTTTTTAATGTTCTATCTAGGTTTGGAATTGTCAACCCTTCCTGTCGCAGCATTAGCCGCCTATGAAACCGCCAATAGAAAATCGAGCGAAGCTGGTATTAAACTAATACTTTCTTCAGCCCTGGCCTCGGGAGTTTCATTATTTGGTATTTCAATGCTATATGCTACATCCGGTTCTATTTATTTTGATGATATTATTCAATTGATTTCAGCCACAGACCTTACCACACTCGGGGCTATTCTATTCTTTACAGGTCTGGCCTTTAAAATATCATTGGTGCCTTTTCATTTTTGGACAGCAGATGTATATGAAGGAGCCCCAATTAGCATAGCATCCTATTTATCGGTCATTTCAAAAGGAGCAGCCGTGTTTATCCTAATGATTTTGTTATTCACCGTTTTAAAACCATTGATGCAGGTGTGGGAAAATATGATTTATGCTATCGCCATTGCAACCATGTTCATTGGTAATTTATTCGCGCTGCGACAGCAAAACATGAAACGGTTTTTGGCATTTTCGTCTATTGCACAAGCTGGTTTTATTCTTTTGGGGTTAATTGTGGGTAATCAATTGGGAACAGCAACTATTGTTTATTTTGTACTGATTTATGTGTTCTCAAACCTTGCGGCATTTGGAGTTGTACAAGCCATTTCGCTTCAAACAGGAAAAGAGAACATAACAGACTATGAGGGCTTATATAGAACAAACCCGAACTTAAGTCTGGTCATGATGTTGGCGCTGTTCTCATTGGCCGGAATTCCACCCGTTGCAGGGTTCTTTGGCAAGTTCTTCTTATTTACCGCAGCGGCCAGTGAGGGATACTATTTCTTGGTCTTTTTGGCCGTAGTGAATGTTACGATTTCATTGTATTATTATCTTTTGGTAGTCAGGGCTATGTTCCTTAGGAAAAGTGAGAATCCCATTCCCTTTTTCAAGAGCAAGATCTATATGAGATTAGGCCTGCTGATTACCGTGATAGGTATATTGGTTCTAGGTGTTTATAGCCCATTGTATGATTATATTTATGAACTAAGCGGTATTTTTAATTAGTATTTATGGCACTTGGAGGAAAACATTTATTTGGAAGTATAGAGGATACACGAGTAACTTTCGTTGAAAAGAAAATTGGCGAAGACCGTAAAGATTTTTTAAAAAAATTATTAGAACATAACGGGTTTGAAGTTGTAATCCAAGAAGAAAAAAGGCCTTCAGAAGAGGAACCCCAACTATATACTGTTGCCGTAACTGATATGGTTTTCAACCCCACTATTTGGGTCTTCCAACGTAAACTGAAAACTTTCGATGATCGCAAGGTAACCCAAGATTACTGGAACCAGCAAACAGAGGACGCCAAGCCTCAGTATTGGAATAACGGCCAAAAATAATACCCGTCTTTTCCTCTAAACATCTTTTCCTTTTTAGTTGTGACCCTTAAAGCCAATTAATGAAGTTCTTTTTAAAAATAGCATACACCCTCTTATTCCTAATAATTTATACGTCCTGTAAAGAGAATAAAAAACACAATTACGTAGACGTCCCGGAAAAGAATTTCGAGAATATATTTACCTCAACCAAGGCAATTCCTGATGAGAACTTTTTGGGTGATGACAGCTGTAAAAAATGTCATGAAGACCAATATAAAAAATGGAAAGGGTCACATCATGACAAATCAATGCAACTGGCAAACAGAAATACCGTTTTAGCGAACTTTGACGGTGAAAAATTTATAAGTCAGGGAATCACATCACGATTTTATACCAAGGGCCTGGAATTCTTTGTAAATACTGAAGGTCCTGATGGAGAATATCATGATTACCAAATCATATATTCTTTTGGAATAACGCCACTTCAGCAGTATATAGTAAAGTTCCCCAATGGAAGGTATCAATGCTTGAGAACTGCATGGGATACTGAAAAAAATAAATGGTTTGATTTATACCCTGATTTTAAGGTGGTCCATTCCGAATGGTTGCATTGGTCCAGGGGAGGTCTTAATTGGAATACCATGTGTTCCGACTGCCATTCTACAAATGTTAGAAAAAATTACAATCAAGAAACAAATGGTTATGACACTAAATTTGCCCTTATCAACGTAAGTTGCGAAGCCTGTCATGGACCAGGAAAACTACATGTAGATGATGTAAATCTGTTGGGGCAAGACTATAAGGCATTAGGGGAAATGCAAATGACATCACAAACCAAACCCAAACAGTTGGTGGATCAATGTGCCAGATGCCATATGCGTAGAGAGCAAATTTCAGAAGTATTCAATTTTGAAGGAACCATGTTAGATCACTATTTTCCCCAATTGATAACTGCGGGAGTCTACCATCCTGACGGGCAGATTTTAGACGAAGATTATGTGTATGGTTCATTTGTCCAAAGTAAAATGTACCATAATGATGTTACTTGTACAGACTGCCACAATTCGCATTCATTAGAACTGAAATTTCAGGGCAATACCCTTTGTGCCCAGTGCCATATTCCAGAAAACTACGATACTCCAAAACATCATTTTCATACCAAGGGCAGTGAAGGTTCACAATGTATCAATTGTCATATGCCAGGAAAGTTTTATATGGGGAATGATTTTAGGCGAGATCATAGTTTTAGGATTCCCCGGCCTGATTTAAGTCTTAAACACGATACTCCCAATGCATGTGTCGGTTGTCATAAGGACAAAAGTAATGAATGGGCTTGGGAAACCTTCAAAAAACAATATGGAGTTCCCGATTATCAACATTTTTCAGAATTATTGGCACCCGGTCTAACTGGAGAACCTAACGGAAAAGAATCGTTATTAACGCTGATAAAAGATACCACGCAGCCGGAAATAGCAAGAGCTTCTGCAATACGGGGCTTGGATAATTACATGAATGCCGATGACATTGCCAAGCTATTGGTTTTTCTAAATGATATCTCTCCAATAGTCAGGGCTACTACCATTGACGTACTGGGAGAAATAAACAATACTGATTACGTGAATTATTTGACCCCCCTATTAAAAGATAATAAAAGGTCGGTAAGGACAAAGGCCTTTTATGCCATAAGTAGGCTAAACGAAATTCAAATACCTTCGGATTACCAAGAGGTTTACAAAAAGGTAAAAACAGAATTCAACACCGCTCTAGAGGCTACTTCGGATTTTGCTGGAGGAAGGATAAAAAGAGCCGATTATTACTTAAGACAAGGAGATATAGTACAGGGAATAAAAAACTATGAAAAAGCACTAGAACTTGATAATCTAAACAATATTGCTAGAACCAATTTGGCCAATCTGTATTATAATAATGGTGAATTGAATAAGGCAGAAGTCGCCTTTAGAATTATTATTGAACAAGAGCCAGAATATGGACCCACGTATTACTCTTTAGGTTTGTTATTGGCCGAAGTTAAACGAATTGATGAGGCCATTGAACAATTTGAAAGGGCTATTATTTATATGCCGCAAAACGTTAGGGTCTATTATAATCTAAGTTTGTTGTATGATAAAGAGAATACGATTGAAAAGGCCAAAGAGACCATTCTAAAAGGACTTCAAATCGCACCAGAAAATGAAGATTTACTGTATACTGCGGCCTATCTCTATTCTAAAAACGGTGAAATTCAAAATGCCCGTAACTATGCGTTGAAATTAACTACAATGTTCCCAAATAATCCGCAATATATTTCTTTGCTTCAACAGCTTAACCCAACTCAATAAAGGCCAGTCCAAACTCTATAAATCGAGAGATAAAGAGTGATTTAACATCCCTTTAAGCCCCTATGGCAGGGTAATTGCTATCTTTATCTCAAAATAATGCTGTTTAAAGGATGGTCAAAAGAACCGTATCAATATTTATTTTTGCCTTAATGTCTTTCTTTTTTGGGTATGCGCAAACGGATTTACCAACAAGTACTCCTCTTGAGATAGGCTCTACCAGTACATTGGATAATAATGGGACGAGTAGTCAAGGTGCTGCATTGAATATTCCTTCCATAATTGACAATAATCCCAATACTAATCTTCTAGACACCCCTACCAGAAACCCAGTGAAAATGCTGCCAGACACTGAAATGTTACAAGCAGGCCATGGATTGAAGTTAGATACAAAAGTTGGAAGATCTGAAAAAAAAGGAGGCTCCAAAGAGAAATTTGGAAATCAATATTTAGGTGATGTTAAAAGTAATGGCAAGTTTATAGGGATTGTGTGCCGGGATCACGAGTATGTGGACGGAGATCGGGTAATGATTTCGACCAATGGTCATGTGATTGACCCGAATGTTCTACTTACAGGTAGTTTTAAAGGCGTAAATGTCGATTTGCAAAAAGGCTTTAACCGTATAGAGTTTCAGGCACTCAACGAAGGCTCTTCAAGTCCTAATACGGCACAGGTTGATGTGTATGACGATCAAGGGCAATTGATATATTCCAACAAATGGCTGCTATCAACTGGATCTAAGGCGACATTGATTATTACCAAAGAGTAGTTACAGGTGATGTAACAGTTAGCAGTTTCCTATACATTCAAAAAAACAAATTCCAATTACTACAGCAAACGAGTTTATTTACAAAAAAGCCAATGCCAATTTAATATCCTCATAGTCCACTTTACCGTTGAGTACCGCATGCAAAGGCTTCAAACTTACGGCATCCCCTTTGAGTTTTTTTCGGGCGTTCGCGACTTTTTCAAGCAAGGCCGAATCTGGTCGGTAAAAATCCAAATCTTCTTGGGGACACTCTTTTCGTAGTCGAATCAGATGACCGGCAATGGTTCCTATTGATAGTCCCCGTTCTTCGGCAATTTTTTCTAAGGGCATTTTTTGTTTCAGGTAGGTGAAGGTAATTTCGTAGGTGGATTGTCTTTTGCCTTTCTTTTCTTTTAATTTATTAGAATGCTTTTTGATTTCTTCAAGATTTGTTAATCCACCACATGCTTTTATAAAAGTCTTTGCCTCTACTTCCAAAGCCTCAAAATTGTTCTCAGCATCGACAACATCAGAGAGTTCTTGAAAACGCAAATCCGCCTTATATGCAAGTCCATCGACTTGAAGGGCCATTTCATTAAAACCGGAAAGGTGTAAATTTTTAATACTCTTCAAACGTGAAAGAGCCACATAGCCTTGACCCCGTTCAAAAGTTTTTGAGAGATCGATCATAGCGGCATCAAGAGTCATTCCCTGGCATTTATGAACGGTAATCGCCCATGCCAACCGCAATGGAATTTGCTCTAGATTTGCCAAAACCTTGCCATGGTCATCGTGTACACCCCATGTTTCCCGTTTTGCGGTAATTATTTTCCCATGAATGGTCTTCACAATGGGATACCCTTCATTATTAAAATCGATGACACTTCCCATGGTTCCATTTACATATCCCTGTTCGGGATTGTTGCGCACGAATATAACCTTGGTATCTACTTTTAGTTCTAGATGCTCTTGGGCCAAAACAGATTTTTTCAAAGTTTCGATCAACTTTTGATTGCCTTTAGTCGATGCCTTGAATTTTCTCAAACAGCCTGGAAGCTTATCCAATTCTGCTCGGTTTATGTTGTCAACATCAACATTATGGGTAAACAGTTTGGTAGGCGTTTTATTTTCTTCCAAAAGATTGGTTTCAGCCTTTTTTAGCAGTTCCATACTACGGTGCGAAATAGCATCCGACCGAATTTCGTTCAAGATTTTGTTCAAAATATTATCGCCTTCTTGGCGGTATTGCTCGGTTAGGTAACAGACGTTCAATTGTGCGTTAAGCCAAGCATCGGACATAAACGCAAACTTGTCCCTACTTTTTTCGTGGTTCTTTCCTATCGGTGGTAATTGGAAAAAGTCCCCGCACACTACAATCTGTATTCTCCCAAATGCTCGATCATCCTCCTTAAAAAAACGGAGTACCTCATCGACCATTTTCAATTGATTCTTATGGAGCATCGAAATCTCATCGATAATCAAGATCATGGCCTCTTCCAAGTGCTTTTTGAGATATTTTTTGGTCCGCATAGTGACCAGATTGGCCTTGGTTAATCGCTCCTTGATTCCAAATCCGGCCCAGGAATGTATGGTCATTCCGTTCATATGGGTCGCAGCGATACCTGTAGATGCCGTAATCGCAACAGGAACTTTTCTTTCCTTCAAATAGGAAATATATTGATTGAGCACATAAGTCTTACCCGCACCGGCCGAACCGGTCAAGAATACATTTTTACCCGATTTTAATAGGGCCAAGGCCTTTTTTTGTTGCACTCTTTTTTGATTGATTCTTAAACTTTCTACTGAGCTACCCTTGCAAATCTCGTTTCAAAAATGTATGTTCCTTATTTATCCTCTAGTTCAACCCGCTGGCAAACCTGAGTCACTTCTCACCTGGGTGGTAGATTTCCTTCGCCCTTTTTAAAACATCCACTTTGTAATAAGGCACATCTTTAAATTGCATATCGACATAGCGCTGTGCCTGGTCATCAAAATGAGGTGAATCTGGGTCACCACTTTGACCACCAGCCAACATGCTCTTGGCTTTTACCTTATCACCAAATTCAACCACAGCTACAAAACTATTACCGCGTGTGCCATAAATCTTTTTGGTATCGTTAGAATATCGGGCACCATAGGCCGCCAAAGCTCCCCAACGGCCTGAAGCAAAAGCAACAGGAATACTTGGTTTGTTGTCATCAAAAGGTTGCAGAATATTGCCGTTGATTCTTTGATAACGATTGATTTTACCCCAAGGCATATTCCAAGTCCCAAAGTCATCTATTAGTTTACCTACAACCTCCTCAAAAATCCGTAATCGCTCTTCCGAGGGAGAAGCTGTGCCAAAATAATCCATAAGTTCCATATCGCTCATGCCCATAGGCTTCCTTCCTTTTTGGCCATAGTGTGTTCCATAATAATGAGACAAAGTCATGGCCACTGATTCCTTGGAGGTTTTAAAATCCCATTGGCGCAAGACATCAATGGCTTCCCTTAGTTTGGGATTCTTATCATCATGGGAATCGTACGCTTTTATAAGTCCTAGTATCAATTTTTCGAAAGCAGGCAAATAGGGGTCATGAACCAATGCTATTAAATTATCCAAAGTATAATCTTTCCTATCTTTCAAAAGGTTTATGGCATGTAGTCCTCGGAAGTTCTCCCGATCGAGGGACATATAATTAGGGTAGTCCTCTTTTTTGGGACTAAACTCCAATGCCGCTGTATACGGGGTGGAATTACAATTCTGTAACCACCCATTTTCAGGATTCAACAACAGGATATTTTCATCAACCGAATGCAATCCCTTCCAGTCTGTATTAGGATTGCTACCATCAACAGGTTTTGAATAATCAAAAGTCACATCTCTCTTGGGAACAAAATTTCCATGAAAATAAGCAATGTTTCCTTCGGCATCTGCGTAGACTGTATTATTAGAAGAATTAGTACGGATATCCATCATTTTCCGAAACCCGTTATAGCCATTTTGCTTTGTTCTTATATACGATTGCTCTAATGCCTTTACTGGTTCCCACATCATGGCAGAGGAGGTCCATTGATCATCGACTATATGTGTAATGGGGCCATGGTGGGTAAGGTAAGCAGGAAAGGTTTTTTCCTTAAAAGCGTCGCCTTCTTTATACTTTAGCTTAATTTCTGAAACCTCGACCGGACGGAGTTCTTCCCCGTATTGATACAATAATTCGTCATCCATTTTAACCAAGGTTTCCTTAAATTCATCCATCACATCGGTGTAGGTAGAGGTGTGCATCCAACCTGTTTTTTCATTGAACCCTTGATATACAAAAAACTGTCCCCAAGTTACTGCTCCGTAGGCATTGAGTCCCTCTTCACTGACTACATGTACCTCGCCTCTAAAATAAAATGAAGTGTGCGGGTTTATCAATAACATGGCATTACCAGATTCGGTTAGTTGTCCCGAAATAGCAATTCCATTCGAACCTTGAGGTTCAGCCATCTCCTCTTTTTTCTTGATTTCGAGTTTTTGACTCGTCGGAATTTCCATTCCACTTTCATAAAACATCTTAATCCTTCGCGTATTGATCCGTTCAATATCACCTCCTATGGAACCTTCACTAAAATACATGGGCATCCATGGTTCAAAATGCGTCAATAGTCTAGGTTTGACTTTAGGATGGGTGTGCAGATAATAATTGATTCCATCAGCAAATGCATTACATAATTTCTTTAGCCAATCGGGACTTTGCATATAATTCGCTTTTGCTTTTTCTTCTGTCATAAACAACTTGGCACGCAAATCACTATATAAGGCATCCTCTCCTTCAACCTCTGCCAACCGTCCAGTGGCCCATATATAATTCTGTTCTACACGGTTAAAATCGTCCTCGCATTGGGCATAGAGCAATCCAAAAACCGCATCAGCATCTGTTTTTCCATAAACATGGGGGACTCCAAAATCATCTCGTATTATGGTAACGTTATCAGCCTGCCCCTGCCAACGTTCAACTTCGGATGCTATTTCTTCAGTGGTACACGAAACCATTGCAAACAAGGAGAGCTGTAGTACATATAATCTAATCATGGTGTTGTAATTTGAGGCTGTATTGTAAAAAACAATTCTATTCTCCGGGAGCTTGCCAAGGGATTTGCCCACCCATCTGTATATGGGCCATTAATAGTGTATTTAGTTCCTTGTACTTTTCAGGTTCGGCTACAATTAAATTATGGGCTTCCATCGAGTCATTTGCCAAATTGTAAAGTTCGTATTCTTTATATGGGCTATTCTGTAATAGCTTCCAGTCACCTTTACGTATGGCATAAATAGGCTGGCCTCCATATCTAGTACCGCCTTCTCTCCTAATAAAATAATAGGCGCGGTCTTTATTGAGCGTCTTATTTGGTGCTGAAAATTCAGAATAAAAGCTGCGTCCTTCTATAGAATCACGAGGAGAAGTGCCAGCAATCTCCAATAGGGTAGGATATATATCCATAGTCATCCACAGGTTGTTCGAAACACTACCCGGTTTAATCCTTTTGGGCCAACTAATACAAGTGGGTACTTTGAGTCCTCCTTCATACATGCTTTGTTTGCCATCACGCAGAGGACCATTGTTCGCCTTACTTGGCAAATGTCCCCCATTATCACTCGTGAACACGATAATAGTATTTTCGTATTGGCCACTTTCTTTAAGTGCCTTGATTACTCTTCCTATACCATGGTCCATATGTTCAATAAATGCGACTAACTTGGCTCGGGTCTCGTCAATTCCT
Organism: Maribacter sp.; assembly: GCA_023141835.1. Taxonomy (GTDB): domain Bacteria; phylum Bacteroidota; class Bacteroidia; order Flavobacteriales; family Flavobacteriaceae; genus Maribacter_A. The sequence goes on from JAGLKG010000154.1 coordinate 12,129, forward strand.
TTTTCTCTTTTCATCACCTTATCCAACCATTCTCGAGGTGGTTGAACTGGAAAATGAGGGGCGTTGTATGCCAAATAAAGAAAGAACGGTTTATTATCATTGGCTTGATTCTTAATATAATCAATGGACCAATCTGTAAAAAGATCAGTGGCGTGGCCCACAGGGTCTATTACTTTGCTATTATATCGCATATAATTGATTTCATGACGTCGATGTTTCCAATAATCGTCCATCATGTCACCCAACCAACCATGAAAATATTCGAAGCCTCGCTCATTGGGCGTATTTGGAGAACCGAGGCCCAAATGCCATTTACCGATTATT
>JAGLKG010000155.1 GCA_023141835.1 Maribacter sp.
TTGATGTTGTATAACCCGCTTCATTCAATTCTTGGGGTAAAAGCGTAGCCTTAGGAGCTAAATACCCCCAGTTGTTTTCTTTATGAGTTCGAATCACACCAGGTACACCCACTCTATCTTGGTATCTTCCTGTAAGTATTGCAGCCCTCGTTGGTGAGCATACTGTGGAGTTGGCATAAAAATTATCAAACCGTAAGCCAGAGGAGGCAATCTTATCTATATTCGGGGTTCGAATATCAGTGGTACCATAGTAGGATACGTCGTGGTACCCCTGATCATCGGTAAGAATGAACAGGATGTTGGGTTTATCAGGTACTATGCTCTCAACATTATTTTCTTGGGCCATTGAAGAAAACGAACCAATACATAAAAAGAAAATGTATACATATTGATAAAACATCGTACGCTGATTCATATTTTTTTGTAACAAACGATGTTAAATTAATAGTCTTCAACTTGAAATACTAATTTTTACTTAAAAAAAGCTTCTGTTCAATCCCATGGTAAAAATCATAATTTTTTTAAGGTAACTTGCATCGCATTATTCTATTAGTCATTCATGAAGAAAAAAAATACCTCAAATAAAAAAGTTAGTATTCTTACAGCCTTCAAAACAATTATCTGGCCAAGAAGAAATTTGGTTTTTATAGGTTTGTTGTTAATTGCAATTAGCAAAGCAGCGAGTTTTGTAACCCCTATTTCGCTTAAATATTTAATTGATGACGCTTTTGCGAATAAAGATATCCCTCTTTTAAAACTAATCGTTGGTGTGGTTATCATTGCTTTTCTCGTTCAAGCAATTATTTCTTTTTTATTGACAAAACTTTTAAGTGTTCAGGCACAATTCCTAATCTCAGAATTACGCGCCCAAGTACAGAAAAAAGTACTTTCATTACCCATTCGGTTTTTTGACAACACAAAGTCCGGAGCGTTGGTCTCACGAATAATGACCGACGTTGAGGGTGTTCGAAATCTTATTGGGACAGGACTTGTTCAGTTGGTGGGTGGGACCGTTACAGCAGTGGTCTCTGTAATTCTTTTATTGGACATTAGTGTGAGTATGACCTTATTCACATTAATTCCTCTTTTACTCTTTGCCATTATTGCATTGAAAGCATTTAAAATCATACGACCCGTTTTTAGGGATCGTGGTAAAATCAATGCAGAGGTTAAAGGAAGGCTAACCGAGACCTTGGGTGGTATTCGTGTCATAAAAGGTTTTAATGCGGAAGCCCAGGAGCATAAAGTATTTGAAAAAGGCGTAGATGAGCTTTTTCAAAACGTAAAAAAGAGCCTTACCGCGACCGCATTCATGGCTAGCTCTTCCACTTTTCTATTAGGGGTTGCCTCTGCTGGTGTTATGGGGCTGGGTGGATATAAGATTATCTTGGATGAATTAACAATAGGTGAATATCTTGAATTTACTTTCTTATTGGCGCTAATGGTCGCCCCAATCGTGCAAATGAGCAACATTGGTAGTCAATTGACCGAAGCATTGGCAGGATTAGATCGTACGGAAGAATTAATGAACATGACTCCGGAAGCCAACGAAGAAGAACGAACCATTGAGTTAGGGACAATCAAAGGCAAAATGGTTTTTGAGGATGTCACATTTGCCTATGAAGAAGAAAAAGAGGTATTGCGTAATATCAACTTTAAGGTAGAACCCGGTTCCGTAGTGGCCCTTGTAGGAAGTTCCGGCTCTGGAAAAAGTACCATTGCAGGATTAGCCGCAAGTTTTTTGAATCCAAAATCTGGTAAAATTACCCTTGACGGACAGGATATGTCCAAGGTAAACCTCAATAGCTTCCGTCAACATTTGGGAGTGGTACTTCAAGATGATTTTTTGTTTGAGGGCACCATTCGTGAAAACATCCTTTTTCCCAGGCCCAATGCCTCTGAAATTGAATTGCAACAAGCTGTAAAAGCAGCTTATGTAGACGAGTTTACCGATCGGTTCGATGAAGGTTTGGATACCCTTATTGGGGAACGTGGCATAAAACTTTCTGGTGGGCAACGCCAACGAATTACCATTGCACGGGCAGTGCTTGCAGATCCGAAAATCCTGATTTTAGACGAAGCCACCTCAAATTTAGATACGGAAAGTGAAGCCTTGATCCAAAAAAGTTTGGGCAAACTTACCGAAGGACGTACGACTTTTGTAATTGCCCATAGATTAAGCACTATACGTAAGGCCAATCAAATTTTGGTCATTGAGAATGGCAGGATAGCGGAGCAAGGAACCCATGATGAGCTTATTACCAAAGAGGGTAGGTACTACAATTTATTTACCTACCAAGCCAGGATCTAGCAAAAAATAGGGGGTATTACTATTCTATATTAATAACCTCCTCAATCTGGGGTACATATTTTTTAATGGTCATCTCAACTCCGCTTTTAAGCGTCATTTGGTTGACACTGCATCCAATACAGGCACCTTCTAACTTCACTTTTACAGAAGTACCATTATCAATTGAAATCAGCGAAATATCCCCGCCGTCGCTTTGCAAAAACGGTCTAATTTCATTCAGCGCTTTTTCCACATTGGTTTTTATTTCATCTGATGTCATACGTATTACTTTTTGACGGTGGCGCAACCTGCCATGGTTGTGATTTTGATAGCTTCAGTCGGTGGTAGATTATCATTTCTACGCACCAATTCTTGAACAACATTCCTTGTGATTTCCTCAAATGAGGTCTCAATAGGTGATGCCGTTTGTAAGACAGCAGGTCTTCCTACATCACCGGCCTCTCGAATACTTTGTACCAAAGGTACTTCACCCAAAAATGAAACCTTTAAGTCTTCTGCAAGGTTTTTGGCACCTTCTTTTCCAAAGATATAATATTTGTTGTTAGGCAGTTCTTCGGGAGTAAAATAGGCCATATTTTCTATAATGCCCAATACGGGGACATTTATAGATTCTTGTTGGAACATGGCAACCCCCTTACGGGCATCTGCCAAGGCAACTTCCTGTGGCGTACTTACTATAACCGCCCCAGTAACCGGCATGGCCTGCATAATACTCAAATGAATATCCCCCGTTCCAGGAGGTAAGTCTATTAGTAAGAAATCCAACTTGCCCCAATGCGCATCAAATATCATTTGGTTAAGTGCTTTCGCGGCCATAGGACCTCTCCATATTACGGCTTGGCTGGGTTCTGTAAAGAACCCAATAGACAATAATTTAACCCCATAATTCTCAACAGGCTTCATTTTTGACTTGCCATCAATATTCACTGCCAATGGTTTTTCATGGGTTACATCGAACATAATTGGCATTGACGGTCCATAAATATCGGCATCCAGCAAACCTACTTTAAAACCCATTTTTGATAAGGTAACCGCGAGGTTAGCCGTGACTGTGGATTTACCCACACCGCCCTTGCCCGAGGCAATAGCAATTATGTTAGGTATTCCTGGTAATGGTTTGCCCTTAATCTCGTTTACGGGAGACTTGGCAGAAGCAACAACCTTTACATTGATTTTTATCTTAGCCTTGGCATATACCTCTTTGTGGATAATCTTAAGAATTTCCACTTCGGTCTTCTTCCGGGCCTGAAGACTAGGGTTATTTATGGTGATGTCTATTTCAACCTCATCGCCGAATATCTGCATGTTCTTGACTGCACCACTCTCTACCATGTTCTGGCCTTCCCCAGGAACAGTAATATGCTCCAATGCTTTTAAGATATCTTGTTTCTTCAACTTCATACGTTATGTATATTCATTCTAAACAACAAAGATACATCTTCGGGACGAGAAGCTAAAGTTATTGGATTGAAAAGTAATATGATATAATTAGGAAATCCATATCATGAAATGGTGTCATACCCTTCTACCGTCCAATAGTTCAATAATCCGAGATCCATAGGCGGCGTTCTTTTCAGAATGTGTTACTTGTACAATGGTCACACCTTCCTGGTTCAACTGTTTAAAAAGCGCCATAATCTCTTCGCTCTGTTTGGAATTCAGATTTCCCGTAGGCTCATCAGCCAAAATCAATTTGGGGTTTGAAATCAAGGCTCTTGCTACGCCTACCAACTGCTGCTGCCCACCACTGAGTTGGGAAGGGAAAAGGTCTTTTTTCCCCACAATATTAAAACGATCTAACATATCGGCCACCATGGCCTTTCGTTCAGAAGATTTGATTTTTTTGTATAATAAGGGCATTTCCAAATTTTCTTTTACGGTAAGTTCATCCAACAAATGATAGGA
>JAGLKG010000156.1 GCA_023141835.1 Maribacter sp.
ATAAAGCACATATGTGCTTTATACAATTGTTACCAACCATTATGAGTGATTAAATGAAGTATATATGAACTCTTTTAGAACCAACAGACATAATTTCATTTTAATTATATTGATCCTTGGATCAATTATCATAGGTTGCAATCGATTACAATCCATTCAATATGATTTTGTGATTCATGGTGGTCGTCTTATGGACCCTGAGTCAGGATTAGATACCGTTCAAAATATTGGATTGCTTGATGGGAAGATTTCGGCAATAAGTGGTGATTCACTAGTCGGAAAGACTACAATTCATGCTATAGGGCTAGTCCTCGCTCCTGGATTCATCAACTTGAATGCACATAATCTATCTGATGAACATTTTCAGTTGATGATTAAGGATGGTATAACCACTACCTTCCAAACAGAAGTTGGTACTGCAGATGTTGATCAATGGTATCATGAATTACAGGGAGGACAATTTTGTAATTATGGAGAGAGTATTGGACATATTCCTGTTCGGATGAAAATATGGTGATAAAGGGTCCTACCTGCCTTCTGGATTCGGAGGAAGAATGCAGATAACAAATGATCAATTGACGGAAATTACAAAATTGATTGAGGAAGGTCTACAGCAAGGAGCTATTGGAGTTGGATTTGGACTTGCATATACCCCAGCGGCCACAAATGAAGAGTTTTTATCCATTTTGAAGATTGCAGCAGAGAATAGAGTATTCGCATATATTCATTTGAGGGGTACTTCGAGTTGGAATCCTGACTCTACTCTTTTAGGTCTCAAAGAAGCGATTTCAGGTGCTGAGGGCACTGGTGTCCGTTTACATATTGATCATGCCAACTCAAGTGGAGGTCCCTATATAAAAGAATTTCTGCAAGAAATAGAATTGGCAATTGAACAAGGAATAAAGGTAACAACTGATGCTTATCCTTATGAGGCTGGTTCTTCTTTTATAGAATCAACTTTATTTGATGATTGGAACAAGTGGGATGATAACCGATTTTCTTTACTGGAATGGGCTAAAACGGGTGAACGTCTCACACGAGAAACATTTAAAAAACATAGGAACACAGGTGGGCAAGTTCATATGCACACTCGAACTGAGCAAATGACTAAACAAGTAATAAAACATCCGTCAGTAATGATTAGCAACGATGGAAACATACAAAATGGTAAAGGGCATCCGCGCATCTCTGGTTCTTTTACCAAGGTGCTCGGCAAGTATGTACGAGATCAAAAAGCAATATCTCTTATGGATGCATTGATAAAAATGACTATTGATCCAGCCAAGCTTCTTGAAGATTTTGTTCCTAAAATGAAGGCAAAAGGTCGGATAAGTATCGGAGCAGATGCAGATCTGGTTTTATTTGATCCATTGACCGTTGCTGATCAGGCAACTTATGCAAATCCCACAATTTCACCAAAAGGAATTATCTATGTTTTGGTAAATGGTGCAATTGTTGTGAATAATGGCAAACTCCTTGAAAGTGTTAAACCTAGAGGTCCAATCAGATGCATATTCCTGTGAAGTTGACCCACCTATTCCTATTTAAACTGAGCAGTCTAAAACAAGTCTAAAAAAGGTGTGTGTCATGTTATTATATTTTAATGCCCTTGCACCATCTGGCCCCTCACTAGCAAAGGTCTACCAGATTTTTGCTTTTCGTTCGGCCCTCTAAAGAATTTTATCATTGTTCACTGGTTGATTATAATGAAGGGTAAAGGGAACTGTACAGATACTCCATTCCCATAAAAATAACAACTTTTGGCCAGTTCAAGACGATTTAGGGAGGTTTTATGGCACCTTGGAAGGGTAGTGTGAGGGGCGCAGTCCGTTCATATACAGGGGGCGGAGTCGTCTATTCAATTATGCACAGGGTTTTATTCCTTATGTCCTTACGAGACTATTATAAATTCCTCCGAATTCCCTTTCCTTTCCAATTCCGTTCCTATTGGTGAATTCAGATAAGGCATAATTGTTTTGTCATAATTCGCGATAGTATTTACATCATATATGGCCGTATTTGAGGCATCATCTACATATTCCTGACTTTCAGATCCAGAAAAAAACCTCCAACCACTATCATTTCTATAGCTAGATTCCTCTCGGTACATATATCCGACTTTAATTCCGTCAACAGTTATTTTGTCGGTCGCATAACAACCTCCAAGTTTTGGAATTAATTCAATAATTTCTTCTGGTTTCAGTTTAAATATTTTATGGTGCATTGTTCAGGTAATTAAGGTATTAACTCTTATTAAACCTTATACCGCTCCAGCGATCAAACTTATCGGGTGTTGGATTTGCGGGAATTTTATCATCAGTTTCTTTAATCCAGGTATCAAGTAAACGACTCATTTCTGTCAGTGCCTCTTTATATTCCTGATCTTCAGCCAGATTATTAAATTGATAAGGGTCGTTAATCACATCATACAACTCTTCAGCCCTACGGGGCTTTACAAAACAATCCTGTTGCTTCTCATTTAACTTACCTGCCTTATCTAATTTAATCATCTCTTGATAAGTAATGCTTCTCACAACATCAGCAGAAGGCGAAGCACTAAGTTCCGGGAATGCATTCCTTATGTATAAAAATTTGTGGTTTCGAATAGCCCGTTCGTGCGCCTGGTAATCATGCCAGTTGTGCTCGCCAATAATATGATCCCTCGTTTTTACCGAATTATCGTATAAAATGGGTGTAAAGGAAACTCCCTGAAATGATTCGGGAATATTTGCTCCGGCCAGTTCGCAAAAAGTCGGGGCAATATCGATTGAACTGACTAATGACCTGGTCCGTGCTTTTGTGGTAACTCCAGGCCAACGGACAATAAAAGGGGTTTTTATACCACTGTCGTACAATCGTGTTTTACTTCGGGGAAATGGACTTCCATTATCGGCCATATAAATAACCAGGGTATTGTCTTCCACCCCTTGCTTTTTTAATTCTTCCATTACTTTTCCCAGATAGCTATCCATCCGTGAAATCTCATCGTAATACAAACCCAAATCTTTTCGGATTGAATCGGTATCGGGTAAATAGGGTGGTACAATTACATCCTCCGGATTATGAGGCTCCGGAATTATATTAGGCTCATAATCCCTGTGTGGATCTATTGAAGCCAACCACAAAAAAAATGGTTTGTCTTTTGGCCTTTCCTGTATCGCTTTAACCCACTGTTTACAACCACTTGGTTCGCCACTGTAACGATAAATACTATCAAATTCGGCACGCCAGGGGCCAGGGTGGTATTTTCCGGCTATAGCGGTATAGTAACCTGCCTTTTGTAGCTCTCCGGGAAACAAAATCTGCTCTTCCGGAAATGGCATATGCAGTTCCTGTGTCCCGGCGCTGTGTGGGTAACGCCCCGTTAAAATACTACCACGGCTTGGACTACAAGAACTGGCTGTTAAAAAAGCATTGTCAAAAACAAGCCCATCTTCTGCCAGCTTATTAATATTTGGTGTTTTTATTGCCTGGTTTCCATATGGGCCACAATCATTCCATGCCGCATCATCTGCAATAAAAACAATAAAATTGGGTTGCCGCTTGTCTTTCTCTTGATTTTTCGAGTCGGCGCAGGAAGTTAAAAGGAATAGTACTGTAATTAAAAATAATAGTTGGTTTTTCATAAAGGAATACTTAATTATCTAATTTGGTTCTGTCGCATCTCTGAATATTTTCAATTAATGAGAAAAATATATGTGTTGATATTCAGGCGCCTACCTGTTTCATGACTGCTATTATTGTCTAAAAATAGCCCTAATTTTAACAGATGCGACAGAACCCCAATTAATTATTAAATAAGAATTTTAGAAATAAATCACAAATATGAATCGGAGAATATTTATAAAATCATCAATCTTAGGTATTTCTGCTATTGGATTGGGAAATACAAGCTCAATAGGGAAAACTCATATCATCACCTTAAGTTTTGATGATGGTTTTAAAAAATCCTTTTATAAAGTTGCAGATATATTTGAAGAAAACGGAATTTCTGCATGTTTTAACGTCATTGCATCTGGTCATTTTCCTGATTTCAAAAAAGTAGATAGTTGGATATTACCAGAATTATTGGGAAACTTTGATGACTGGAATACTCTTAAATCTAGAGGTCATGAAGTTATGCCACATAGTTGGAAACATCTAAATCTTGCTAAACAGCCTTTAGAAGAGGCAAAGGAATGGATTGTCAAATGTTTAGATTATTTCACTATGAATCTTGAGGGGTATAACAATAAAGAAGCCGTCTTTAATTTTCCATTTAATTCATCCACTCCTGAGCTAGAAGAATTTACTCTTTCCAAAGTCCTTGCGATAAGATCACATGAGGTTAATGAATCTTCCCAAAATAATCCAAACCTATTTAGAAAAGGTTGTCGTAGTATGGGACCTCAAAATATTGATTCTTGGGTCGAAGCTCAAATAAACAATTTTCTTAAATCCGATGGAGGATGGTTGATATTAAATGTACATGGTCTAGATAATGAAGGTTGGGGACCAATAAGTACATTGTACCTAGAAAAATTATTAAATCGATTAGTGAAAATTAAAACTTTAGAAATATTACCTACTGGCATCGTATTAAATAGAATCAAGAACAAATAACGGTTCTGTCGCATCTATCTAAAAACAGCTAACAATTGACAATATTTTGAAATAAACAAAATACTAAACACTTGGTTTTCAGTTGTTTTTATTTTTAAATTAATCGTTAGACCTGATGAAATTCGACAGATGCGACAGAACCTTAAAATCCCAATAACTATCAATACAATTTCACCAAAAGCATATTTTAAATATTTCCCTCTTTTATCTTCATTAAGAACTTGTTGTCGTTTTTTGTTAAATAATTTTATAAAATTGATATATTTATTTTAATGACACATCAACAGGAACCGGATTAATTACAGCATTATATATAGGTGATCTTTTTGCCAGATTGAGAAGTTCTTGCCTTTCTAATTCAGTTAAATTACCTTCTACATCTATGTTAACTTTTATACCTTGATATTCTTTTAATGTGTTAGGATTTAATCCTAAAAAGCCATTGAAATTGATATCACCTTCAACATGTATAGTAACACCATCTACTGCAATACCTTTTGATGATGCAAGCAACATCATTGATGTGGTCAAACAACTTGCTAAACTGTGTAGAAAATATTCTGGTGGACTAGGAGCAGTATTATCTCCATTTAATACTTGAGGCATATCTGTTGCATATTCAAAAGGAGCTTTTCTAGTTATATCCTCCTCCAATGCTCCATAAAACCCCTGTATATAACTCTTATTTTTTAATCCGGACATCCATCTATTAGTTGCCCTAAATTTAAATTCTGCAATTTTTGGATTACTCTTTAATGCTGATACTGTATTGTCTATGGCTTCTAAATTAAAACCATTTAATTGTGTGTTAATTGTATTCATTATTTATGTATTTAAAGATTATTTGTTTAAAAATTCTTTCCAAATTCTTTCAATTAATTCAGTGACTGTAGGTATATCATCAATATCATCAACCCCTTCTCCTGCATAGTTAGCCATAGCCTCTATGTCTCCTTTGTAATTTTTATTTGGTGCATTAGGTTCATACCGTTTAACCTTAAAATCACTAGCAATAGCAATTATATCATCTTCACCTGGTTTTTGTCCTTCCGGTGGGTTACCAGCTTCCTCCCACATATCAAAAGTTGTATTTCGAATAATTCTGTGTGTAGCATTTGGCCAATTTTTACTCATACAAACTGTGTAAACGGTATCATCAGCAGTTGCTTTCACGAGTGAGTCTTTATAGTCTTGATGTGCCGAGCTTTCCAATGTTGCAACAAATCGCGAGCCCATGATAACTCCTGCTGCTCCCATTTGCATGTATTCACGCATCTTATGTCCTGTGGCTATTCCTCCCGAAACTACAACAGGTATATCTCCTGAGACCTGTAATACTCTTTCTAAGGCTTTGGCAAGAGGTCGTGACCCTTGTACATGTCCTCCTGCTTCCATACCTTGACATACCAAATAGTCAGCACCAAGCTTGATGGCCATTTTCGCACTTGATGCATCACAAACCTGTATACCCATAATCGCGTCATAAGATTTGATTAGTTTTATCTCTTTCTCTTTAGGCATTCCCCAAGAAAACTGTATGATTTTAACGCCTGCTTTTAATATTATACCTAAAGTTTTAGGCTCCATATCAAGCACATAATTGCAAAAAAATGGAAAATTAGTTCTAAATTGAACATCTTTAATTTTTTTTATCAATGCATCTCCTTTAGTCCAAGTTACTGGAATAGCTCCTAGCCCACCGCTATTGGATACAGCAGCTGTTAATTCTGAAGAAACCACACCTCCTGTTGGAGCTTGTATAATAGGATATTTAATTTTTAAAAGTGCTGTTAATTTTTTTGTTGCTGAAGAAGGATAGTTTATCTTATTCAGTGCATTTTCATCTACAAATAATGAACTATTTGCTTGACCAAAACTACTTCCAATTTTTGTTGAAGCAGCAATACTGGCTAATGTCCCTTTTTGGATAAAGTCACGTCTGGAAAAGTTTTTCGATTTCATAAGAATAACCTATTTTGAGTTAGTAATTATGTCCATTCTTTATTTGAACAATTACATGACAAAAATAGATAGTGTTATTCTGTTAAGATGGTTTAAAAGGTTCTATAAATGGTTAAATAAGTTCATTAAAACATAAACTATGACACAAAGTTATTTCTAAAAGCTAAAGGTGTTAGGACTTTGTGTTTTTTAAAAACCTTAATAAAATGTGACGGATCTTCAAAGCCACAATCATAAGCAACTTCATTAATTGTTTTATCTGTGCTTTTAAGATATTGGGTTGCTAATATTATTTTTTGTTTCGAAATCCATTGCCCTGGTGACTCTTTGAAAATAACTTTAAAATTCCTTTTAAAAGAACTTAAACTCATATTAGACATTCTTGCATATTCGTCAAGCTTCAGGTTATACGAAAAATTATCGATCATAATTTTCTTTAACTGTATTTGTTTCGAAGATTCTAAGCTATTTAAATATGAGGAGATTTCTAAATGCTTTTTTGAAGTAAAAATATTTAGTAGGAGTTCTTGGAATTTCAACTTAATTACATCAGAGTTTGGTTTTTCTTGCATGGAAAAATATACCTCTAAAGATTTTATGTATGATGAAATAAAATCGTCTACTTCTATTCGTATAATACCATCTGAATCTAAATTTGCAGGTGCATTTTTGGTAGAAAAAGTATCATTAAAATTAAACATGAATTTTTTAATGAATTCATCTGGCATAAAGATCATTAATGCACAATAATCCTCGCTATGAAATTGATGTGCTATGTTGGCCCCTTTTTTCACAAACAATGCTTCACCAGCTGTAACAACATATTCTTTACTTTTTGTTTTCCACATTTTCTTCCCGTTAGTAACGAATACGAAGTAATTAGCATCAGACCACATTCCAAAACGAATTTCTTCAATCATGCATTTAAATTCAACAAAAAGTAATTCCTCTACTTCTAGTTTTTTGAATAGATTGCAATCTCTTATATATGAAAAAACATTTGTCATTTGATAGGCAATCTACATAAAAATGTGTAAGTCAAATAATAAAAGAATAAAGATTGATAAATATTTACCCTCTTCCATTTCACACACATTTCACTCCACTCCTATCGTAGCTTCGTAAAAAAAGTGTTCCATTAAAATTGCAAAAGAAGCTTTTTGGAATAAATTTTTTCAAGAAACTGAAGTAATAACTTTCGCTTTTACCCAAGTAAAGTAACATAACGCAGAGCATTATAGTACAACTTAAGAGGCTTCCTCAGGTTCTGTCGCATCTGTAATATTTGAGTCTATTTTTAGAAGATAATAGGAAACTTAAAAAATGTAAGTGTCTGTATATCAGTCTGAATGTTTTTCTTGTCATGACTAAATTATTGTAGATTTTGACAGATGCGACAAAACCTAACTTTTGCACCCGTCAACACAACAAGGGTAAATCACTCAAATATTTACCCTTGTTCATGTGTATTCAAGGTTACAAGGTGTCCTGAACTTTTCATATAACTCTTATTATTGTATGTATTACCCGCCGCTTCATCTCGCCATCAAACAAAATCATCACCGGATAAATTTTTTCAACTCCTGTTTTACAGTCCATTTACCACATTATACACATCATTTAGACCATTTTTTGCTATAGAATCCATCAAATTTAAATACCAAGAAGCCCAATACCAGGTTAAGAAGGCCCAGACCGGTTTCCAATGGTTGGGCAAATACCAAATAAAGCAACACCCAAAAACTCAGGATAAGAAAGATGAGTTGTGGAATGGGGAAAAGTGGACTTCTAAATCCACTTTTGGTTTTATTTTTACGTCTTACTACAAATACCCCTGCCACCGCCAAGGCGGCAAACAATTGTAGCACAAAACCACTATAGATCATTACCTGTTCAAAAGTCCCGGTGAACAATAACATGAGTGTTATTGAAGTTTGGAGCCAAATGGCACGCAAAGGAACGTTGTTTTTTGTTTTTGAGGAAAACCACCTCCATAGACCATGGTCCTCGGCCATGACCTGGGTTACCCGGGGACCTGCCCATACCATAGCACTTATACTCGATATGAGCATTAAGGCTATTCCAAAACTGATCAGCTCCCCACTTTTTTCCCCGAAAAGGGAAATGGCGGTAATCTGTCCTATTTCCAATTGCCCCCTAATTGCTTCCAGAGGATTCTGCCTTAAGAACACCAAGTTCAACAGCAAGTAAAGCGAGCTCACCACAGCGGTTCCCAATAACATCGCCCTAGGCAAATTTTTACGGGCCTCCCGTATTTCATCCACAATATAGGACGCGGCATTCCATCCAGAATATGAAAATGTGACGTAAACGAAAGATACTGCAAAGGCAGGCAGGATGAGTTCGTCTTTCCAGGTATGGTCCCATAGGTATGCAGATGTTACAGGAGTCTGTGTTAACCCAAAATAGACGAACAATAAAATAAGGAATATCTTTAGTAAGGTAGTAGTATTTTGGAGCGTGCTGCTCTTTCTAATACTGATCGAATGAAAGAAACTGACGGTCAAAATAGTACATATGGCCAAAACCATATCAGGAACCCCAAGATAGGGTGCAATGTATTCCCCCAATGCCATTCCGGACAATGCTACAGGTGCAGAAAACCCTATGGTAAGGGAGACCCATCCTGATAAATACCCCAGAATGGGATGAAACGCTTGTGAAAGGAAATGGTATTCCCCGCCCGAGCGCACCCAGTAGGTTCCGAGTTCTGCATAGCTCAATGCGCCGCACAGGGCCATCAATGCCCCTAGTGACCACAGAATAATGATGGACCACGTATTTACGGTATCTACCAACTGAAACCCTAAACTGGTGAAGATACCTGCACCTATCATATTTGCCACAACGATGGCCGTTGCCGTAGACAATCCTATGGAGTTAGACTTTATCATGGGTCATGAAAAAATATAGGGTTGGCACTCATTTCATACATGTTCAATTTTTCCACTTTGGCAGAAAAACCTTCCAACCTTTCCGTTAGTTTTTCATGGCAGCCCAACACTAAAACTCCGCCAGGTCTTAAAACAGATTTCATTTGATTATAAATGGCTACTTGGAGTGCAGGTTCAAAGTAGGTAGCAACCAGATTTCGGCAGAGCAAAAGGTCGAACATTCCTGTAGGGAAGGATGTACGAATATCTTGTTGCATCCATTCAATATTTTTTCCAAAGCAAGAATGAATACAATAACCATTGTCCTTTACAGAAAAGGCTTGGGCCAACCACGGCTTTGGTAATCCTTTTAGGCTACCTAGTGTGTAACAACCTATTTTAGCCCGCTCCAGTAATTGCGCATCTACATCCGTTGCGATAATTTGAAAATCCAACTTTGGAAATTTTTCTTTAAAGACAAAATGCCAGATCAAAGAAAGGGTATAAGGTTCTTCCCCAGATGCACAACCGGCCGACCAACACCGGAGCGGACGTTTTTCCAATGTGGCCTCATGGGCCAATCGAGGCAGTATTTCATCCTTCAAAAAATCAAAAACCGCCCAATCACGGTAAAACCTGGAAATGGTAATTCGGCACATCCCGTCCAATACCTCCCATTCCAAAGGGTGGGTTGTTAGCCAACTTTGGTATTCCCCGAAGTTGTGTAAATTTAATGTTTTCATGCGCCGTCCAATTCGTTTGCAAACCTGCTTGTGGACTTTTCTAAAACCTGCCCACCGCATCTTCATCTGGGGAAGCGCCCATTGTAAAAATATGGCACAATCATTTTTCATTACATGATACTTTATAGGGAATTCCTAATTTATTGGTAGATTATTCGCTTCCAGTAATCAGAAAGGTCGTTGAGCTTTTCTTTAGCTAGATTTTCTATTGCTTTTCTATCGACTTTCTTATTTTTTAGTTGAAAATGTAAGAGTTGCGGCTGATCTATAGGTTTGCCAATTTGAGATATGATAAAGACCCGGGCATAATCGGCAAAATCATTTTCAACAACCGCGCGGCTCAGGTCCATCGCGAAGTAATTGTATATTTTACCGGTATGATTTATCGGGTTTTTACCGGAAGTTGCTTCCAAACTCATCGGGTGATAGGGGGTAATTAATCCGTTGATCCGATTTCCCCTGCCTACCTGTCCGTCATCACCATGTTCGGCGCTAGTACCGGTCACGGTTAGATAAATACTTTCACGATCGTAGTCATCGGCCGTATTGATATAAATAGTGGAACCGGATAAATTTAATTTGGTGGCGACAAATTCTTTTACTCTTTCAATTTTGGCAATGTAGTCGTTCAAATCAGGAATGTATTTATCGATCATTGCCATGGCTATGGTAAAATAACTTCCAGGAAGATCCTTGACCCCCATCACCTTAATATCTTCTCCAATAAAAGGAAATTTATTTTTTGTGGTCGGGGCATTTAGTAATTCCTCAATTTTGATGATAGTATCTTCCAGAAAAGTAGTAGGATAGAAACCAGCACCAAATGAGGTGTCATTGGCCAACGGAATTTCACCTTTTCCAAAACGGTTGAACAATTCAACTAAACCTTGGCTTCCAGGACGTATTTTTGAGATAATTTGAATATCTTTTGCAACATCAAGATGTCGGATATTTTTTCGTATCCATTTTTTTGCGGTTTCAACTACAATTTCTTCAATGGGGATTTTTTTGTCTTTTATTTGGGATGTAGCCCTGCCCGCTATGATCAGAGAAATAGGTTGTATTACTTTTCCGCCATTATAGGCCGGTTGGGATTGTCCACCAATTAAAAGGGCTTTGTCAACGTTGTGGTGCATTATTGCACCAAATTCTTTCAAATAATAATGACAAAGTTCAATTGAAATTTGCTCCGTGATCTCATCACATATCGTATCAGGGTGACCAATACCCTTTCGCTCGGCTATCTCAATGGTATCATCGACAAGGTTTCCTATGATGATGTTATTTGCCATTTTATTTTCCTTTATAATTTTTCGCTTGCTGCCGCCACATACTACTGTTTAGCATCCTCTTAAAGGCAGAGTATGAAATTTTCAACCTCCATCTGGCTTTTTCGCTCGGGTAAATGGCACAAAGCGAACGGCCATTAAGTTCTTCTTGGTAATCTTATTTTTCTTTTTTGTGACCAATACCAACTGGCGTACCCCCTGATGTGGGCCTACGGGAATGATCATCCTTCCGCCAATCTTCAATTGGTCGATCAACGGTTGGGGAATGGAATCTGCGCCTGCGGTAACCATAATGGCGTCAAAAGGCGCCTTTGCCGGCCAGCCGTGATAACCGTCCCCGGCTTTGACCCTTACATTGGTATAGCCCATCCGCTGCAATCGGTCTTCGGCAGCCAAGGCCAGATCCTTTACAATTTCAATCGTATATACAGAATCCACAATTTTTGCCAGTACGGCTGCCTGATATCCAGAACCGGTTCCAATTTCCAAGACCCTGTCGGTTGCCTTAGGCTTCAATACCGCGGTCATAAAAGCCACGATGTAGGGTTGGGAAATGGTTTGCCCATTCCCTATGGGAAGAGCGTTGTCCGAATACGCATATGGCTTCATATTTTCGGGCACAAATTCGTGCCGTGGTACATTGAGCATAGCCACAAGTGTAGCAAGGTGCACCACCCCGCGTGCCTGTATCTGTATTTCCACCATGGCTTTTCTTTGGGAGGTATAGCTTTCTTGGCCGAAAGTCATTCCGGTAATCAAAACAATACTTGCTATGGCTATCCCAATTCGCTTCATGGTCAAAATATTACTATTATCAAGCACAAACCAATCCGGCTGTGTTGTGCAGCAATGATTTACTCCGCATCTTGTTAAGCTGAATATCGTACACAATGGATTCATTTTATGTTGCAGACTTATTTAATGAATCGATTAAGCTATTGGAATAATATTTAATAATCAATGATATAAATCACTTGTAAAATTGGTGATAATCCCATTTTTAAGATTTGAACTTGTCAATTGATTATTGCCCTAAAAAATCAACTTACAGATCCTTTATCTCATTAGCATCATAAAACAAGATTCAAATCAAACTTTTATACTTATTTTGAA
>JAGLKG010000157.1 GCA_023141835.1 Maribacter sp.
GTGCCCTTTGTGATGAACTGGCCAAATACACTTCCCGCTGGATTGACCTATCCCCATCCCGTATCTTCCTTGGACATAACTCCTACTTTTGTTGAAATGGCAGGTGGAATAAGCCAGGATCATGAGTTTGATGGTATCAATTTAATCCCATATGTGTTGGATAGAAATTCGGCAGCCCCTCATTCAGATTTAAAGTGGCGCTTTACCATAAGCGCTGCCATACGGGAAGGCGATTGGAAATTGGTGCGACTTCCTGATCGTTTGCCTCAATTGTATCACTTACCTTCCGATACTTCAGAACAAACCAATGTGGCCTTGAAAAACCTAAAGAAAACAGAACGATTATTGAAAAAACTGGGAGATTGGGATGTTGGCCTGCCTCATCCCGTATTTTTGGAAGGGGCCATTTGGAGACGTAATCAGCTTAATTTGTACGATAGGAAATATCAACTGGAACAGCCTAAATAAAACTAAAACAGGACAATTCTCCTTATACTTGGTTTTTCATGGAATTTTACATGCAGTTTTTTGGAAATGAAATATAGAATGCCAAATACACAAAAGACAAGTATGGGGTTACTTCCATATAAATTTTCTGTATCTTGTGTATCTTAAAAAGAGCACCCATGGATTTTAGTTTAGCTGAAAAATTGGCGGTAGTTAAAGCTATTGATGAAGTCATCAAAGTGGATGGTCAGGTAAAAACCGAGGAAATCAATTTTTTATCACAGTTGATGAATGTATTAAAATTTGATAGGAATCTCGTAGAAGAGGCTAGACAAATAACCGCGGAAGATGGCCTACAAGTCCTAAAAGGAATGACCGATAAGAAAAAGAATGCCTTGGCGGTTCTTCTCAATGAAATGGCCAATGCCGATGGGGTATTTAAGGAAGATGAATACCGTTTAATTTTTAATCTTTTATTAGAAGTAGGTATTAATCTTCAAGAAGATTAATGATATTAAGGGCCTTGAAAAAATCAGGCGGTTTTAGTATTACTTGATGCTTTTTAGGTTGAATAGTACGACAAACACCATGGAAATTCCATATTCTTGAAATTGCACCTCCTAAAGAATCCATTTGATTATTGTATTTCAAAAATTTATGAGCCCATTATTATCGGTAAATGATTCAAAACATTAATAGACTACAGGGCTAAGGTATTTTAAGGATAATAATTCGGCCAATACCTGGATTCAGGGCAATTAAATCTTCGCTTTTATCTTTTGAAAAGTCAATGCGGAATGCTTATATTGGAGTATATAAGGAACATTAGCCATATTTTGGGGAAGGTATTGAGAAGCCCTAAAAGATAAAAGTTAGATACTTACTCCTTAATAAACTAAACACTTTTAAAACTTAACCATTATGTCAAAAGATCAAAAAGCTGTAATTGAATTACACGAAGGGCAAGAAACAGAATCAAAAATTGATGCAATAAAAAACTTAATTTTTGGGGATAATATTCAGGCTTACAACTCGGAGTTTGAAACACTTAAACAAGATATTCTAAACAAAAAGAAGGGTTTGGAGGATTTGCTCGAGGAAGTTGGTACTGATTTAAGAAAATCCATAGATAATCTGTCTACCGATATTAATATAAGAATTACCGATCTAGAGCAAAGCTTAGAGGGTAAGATTGAGGATTTGGAAGAGAAAAGTGTTGATAAGGATGCACTTGGCAAATTGCTTATAGAACTTGGTAAAAAGGTGAGTGCCAAATAGACGTTCGCAATTCTACCAAAAATGAACGAAAAAGACAGGATAGAGATTCTAAAGGATATATTGTTCACGGATGATCGTGAGGATATTGATAGAATTGCCGAGCGCATAGAAATGCTTGAGCAAGCGTATAATGATAGGAAAAGGTTTACTTCTAAAGTTGACCCTATCATTGAGGATCAACTAAATGAGTTTACCAAGAGTATTCCCCATACATTGGGCCCTACTATTACCGCAACTTTAAAAAAGGAAATACAGAACCACAAAGATGAGGTTGTAGATGCCCTCTACCCTGTATTGGGTAAAATGGTCAAAAAATATGTCGCCCAGGAAATCAGGGTACTCTCTGAAAAAATTGACAATCAATTAAGTTTTATTAGGACTTGGAAGCGAAAATTCAGATCTTGGTTCAGTGGAAAAAAGGAGAAGGAATTACTTCTTAATGACCTTTCATCAGAAAAAATAGAACAGGTTTTATTGATTGAAAGGGATTCTGGATTGTTAAAGGCGAGTTTTTCAAAAGCCAAGACCATAGATGAAGAAATGGTTTCTGGAATGTTGACCGCTATCAAGACCTTTGTTGAAGACGCTTTTTATCAAAAAAACCAGGAGCTTGAATTGATTGAATATGAATTGTACAATATACATATTCAGAGCTTTGTGAGTTACTATGTAGCTGTGGTCATTTCGGGCAATTACGGTTTAAAGACCAAGAACAAAGTACAGGATATCATCTTCAACTTTTACCATAACTTTATGGAAATGAATTTGGATCTCATTTATACCAGTCGTTATTTGGAAAGGCCGACAGAATCATTGAGTACTGAATTGATTGAGGAAAAGTTGACAGAATACTTTGGCAATGCGAAAATCTAGAAAAATAGTGATTCTTGGTCACTTTGGGGTAGGTAAGACCTCTTTGATACGGAGATTTGTTAATGATAGCTTTTCGGATAAATATAAAGTGACCATTGGAGTCCATATTACCAAAAAAGTGGTGAAAATCACGGAGAATGAGTCCATATCCTTGATTATATGGGATTTGGAAGGCACCGATGAAATTCAGATGATAAGGGATTCCTATTTGTTGGGTACCCACGGTGTGGTGTACGTATTTGATGTTGCAAGACCTTCAACCTTTCAGAATATCAATGAGGATTTGGGAATAGTTGCAAAGAAAATTCCCAATGTTCCCATGATGGTCGTTGGGAATAAGGTTGATTTGGTCAATTTGAACGACCTACAAGGATTGTTGAAAGAGAAAGACATAGCCGTCAATTATCTTACCAGTGCAAAAACAGGGGGCTCGGTCAATGAAATGTTTAGCCAGTTGGCCTCCTTATTAGATGAACATGCTTGAGCATTATAAGGAACAGTATATCAATCAAAACATTCAATTTGTTTTTATTGATTTGGAAGGCGTCATAGTTGAAAGCGACCAGACTTTTATAAAGCTTGAAGTCGGGAATTATATTTACAAAGCACACCCATTTTTTGAGTCCTGTTTTTCCTTGATCGATTCTCAGGAAAAAGAGATAACCTTTAACTGCATCCATATTTCCTTTGAGAGTCAAAAGTTTATCATTGATGTAAGGATGACAAGCAAGGATGGGGGTATACTCTTGGTTATGTATGATCATACAGATCATTATATAACGCACCAAAATATTACACAGGCCAGGAATGAATCCATTATTAGTTCGGAGTTGGTAGTGCTTAAGAATATTGAGTTAGAGGAACGGGAAAGATTCAAGAATTCCTTTATTCAAAATTTCAGCCATGAGTTAAGAAATCCACTTACTAGTATAATCTCTATTAGCAATATAATTGAAGGTACAAAACTCACGGATGATCAGCGAAAAATGGTGCATTTTCTAAAAGATTCCAATTCCAATTTAAAGTTGATGTTAGATGATATCATGAGCATAAGCATGATTTCCTCTGGCAGATTGCAATTGCGGACCAAGGTTTTTAACTTGTATGACTTGCTTCGACTTATTGAGTTTACATACAAGGCAAAAGCAATTCAAAATTCATTGGGCTTTGTTCTTACCTATGACAAAAAGATTCCTGAGTATGTTGAAGGCGATCGTCTAAGACTTTTTCAAGTAGTGACAAATTTGCTTGATAATGCCATTAAATTTTCTGAGAAGGGGACTGTTTCTTTAAATGTTCAACTAAATCAAAAAAGGGCAAGCAGCGTTAACTTAAGATTTCAAGTTTCAGATAACGGAATTGGGGTTCCAGAAGAGAAATTTGATTCGATATTTGAGAGTTTTTCGCGATTGGACACCGATGGAGGTCATGCAGGTTCAGGTCTGGGATTATCAATAGTAAAGGGAATATTGGAGCTCATGAACAGCTCCATCCGAGCGGAATCTACCTTGGGGCATGGATCTGTCTTTTACTTTGACCTTACTTTAATCTGTCCCCTGAACTTGGCTTCCAAACCTATTGTTAAGGAGACGGGCAAAAGTTTAGATATTAAAAAGTTTGTGGCCGGGCGTAAGTATAAAGTATTGTTGGTAGAGGATGATGAACGTGTACAGACCGTTTTGTTCAAATTACTGATGGATACCAACCTCTTCTATGTTGATTTAATAAACGATGGTGCATTGGTTTTCGAGGAAGTAATTAACAATACCTATGATATTATTCTGATGGATGTTGACCTACCCAATGTTTCCGGCGACCAAATCACCAAATCATTACGAGACTTTCCTTTTCAGAATATTAAGCACATTCCAATTGTTGGCATTACGGCAAATGCCTATGAAGAACACATAAGTGATTATTTGAGAATGGGAATGAATGCGGTTATTACTAAGCCCTTTGACCTTCAGGAACTCCTAGAGACTATTCTGAAGTTTCTGAAAAGATGATTTTCCCTTTTAGAAGGAAACAATTTTCATCAATTTTTCGGGAAATAATGAGTGAAATATATCTCCTTCTTAAAAAAGTAAATATTAAGAAAAATACTACGTATATGCTTTTTATCGGATAAATAATGCATTTTATCGATGTTAAATATTAAATCTATTTTTCTTCCTTCATACCGATTATGCGCTTCTTAAATTTAAATAGTATTAGGGAAATAGGTTTTGATTTTTGACCTAAATCACTATTAAGACGCTTATGAACACCTCTTTTTTAGTTGTCATTTTTTTTATAATCAGTACAATGGTTTTTTTGACCGCGCTGTACATAATCATTCCGATTTCCTTGTTAAAAAAAAGAGCAACCCTTAAGAGAAAGCCAAATCAGGACGGGGATAGATTATTAAAAGAAGAAGAGGAACGCACTGGGAAAGTGGATTTTAAAGCATTTAAATAAAGACATTGAAGACAATTGACGGATAAGGCTATATTAACACTGACCCCTATTATCCGCAAGGAGTCATTGGCAGGGCAACTGCCCTGCTAATGGCGATGTAAAACCAGCCAAGGTTTTAATAATAATTAAGAGTGATTTAGGTTTTAATTAGTTTGGTCGGTTTAGGGCCCTGAGTTTTCAGGGCCTTTTTTTGAACTGAATTGGGGACATACTTTTTGTCAGTAAAATAGTAAGATACTTGATAAAGCAATTTATATATGACAGGTCAGATACGAAATGTTGATGCCATGGATATCTGATTGAATGTGACGGAAGATAATATGTTCGTTGGTCTTATCATCTGTGAGGATTTATTAACCCGCCCAATTGGAAAGTTGAAGTGTACTAAAGAAAACTACAATGAAAAATCACTTGAAATACGATTTGTAACACTACCAGCAACAAACACGACAATTTATTTTATACTGAAAGCGTAGAGTTTTAAATCTTAACTGTTGGTATTTTAAAAGTAAGGGTTGTATTTGTAATGTTCCCCCAAGGGCATTATGAAATTTATTTCAAATGCCCTTTTTTATCCGCATTAATTAAGAAGTAAATATCTAGGCACCTTGCACATGTCACCAGTTTTGTACCTTTAGGGATGAGGATTAAAACAATAAAGGTGCACCTAAATAAAATTCTTACACTATTTTTAGTTGGAATATTTGCCAGCGTATATGGACTAACAACCCTAAAAGACAAAATGATAGAGGTCAGGGAAATTAATCTTAAGGAAGAAGTAAGTATTCAACAGGTTTCCGAATTATTGGACGATAAGGCAGAGATTCATAGAATAAACCTTGTTAACTGGCAAAAATTCCCCTATCATCCAGATGTTCGTTTTAGAATTGCGCATAATGACAATCAAATATGGTTGAAATTCTATGTACATGAAGAGAATACCTGATTCCTGCTAAAAACTTCAAAACTCGGTTATGACCATTGCTTCACGATTAAGGTATACTATTTTATATATCTCAATAGTATTGGGTGTTATCCAATGTGAAGATGCCCCACGTGATGGTGGACTTTTTCTCCCTGTAGATTTTGCTGCAACAGTCTTTATAGATAGCATAGAAGAAACTGTTCGGCATATGGCAGTTACTGACGACGGAACACTGTATGCCAAACTCAGGAATGCGGGAGAAAAGGGCACAATGGCCATTTTAAGAGATACTGATAATGATGGAAATTCCGACGCTATTCAAAGGTTTGGAAGTATTAATAAGCGGCAAAGATGGAGTTATGCCACTGCTTTGCGTGTATACAATGGATATATTTATTTCAGTTCAGACTTAGTCGTATATAGGTATAAGTTAAATCCAAATACCTTGGGGCCTGAAGGTGAGG
>JAGLKG010000158.1 GCA_023141835.1 Maribacter sp.
TGCAGCGATAATGGATTGTAGGGTGATTGTTTCATCCAGAAAATACCAACCAAGGTACATGGCCACTATAGGATTAACATAGGTATTGGTGGACACTTTTTCGGGTGAAATCGTTTTAAGCAGGTAATTGAAAGAAGTAAAGGCCACTATGCTTCCGAAGATGATCAGCAAGACCATGGCCCATTGCGTTGGTGTAGTCCATACCAAGGGAGAACTCCAACTTTCACCTAAAACCCAACTTATAACGCCGAGCATAAGGCCCCCGGCGAGCATCTGGTAACCCGTGCTCACAAAATAATTCTCAGGAAATTCAGCTTTTCCAACAAAAAGACTACTATAGGTCCAGGCCAACATGGCCGTAAAAATCATGATAATGCCCAACCAAGCATTTTCTTGGGCAATCACCGTTTTCTGGTTGATCAACAGATAAATTCCTAAGATACCCAGGGCCACACCTACCAATGACATAGGTTGTATTTTCTTTCCCTGTAGCAGCCACATCATCAATAAGATGAGCAGAGGTTGGGCAGAGATCACCAGGGCCGCAAAATTGCTATCCACATATTTTAGTGCCCATACCACTACCCCATTTCCTACGGTCAAGAAAAGAAAGCCTGCCAGTACTACATTGCCCAGTTGTTTTTTGGAAATACGGATACGCCTGCCCATTAAGATTGCTATCCCAAAAATCAATATCCCGGCGGTGAAAAAACGGAATCCAGCTAGCATTAATGGTGGTAATTCTGCCACTGCTATTTTGTTTAGCAGATAGGTAGACCCCCAAATCACATAAATTGCAAAGAAGGCCCCAATAATAAAAAGGAGATTTGAGTTGGATTTCATGTATTTACGTCAAAAATAAACCACAATATTAGTTCATTCCATCGAAGAAAACATCCTATGGGTAAAATACTTCATAGTTCCTATTGACAAGCCAGAACACAGTTTAATCACAAATATTTTTGTAGATGTCTTTTAAAATACGCAGCGCTGTCCGTAATACTTTGCATGGAATCTTGGGCAAAATTGCCGCCTTGTTTCAAATAACAAAACTCCAGCCCTTCTTGGGAGGCTTCAGGTAAAATTTGATTATAGTCAATGGAGCCGTTCCCCAATTCAGAATAATCCCGAGTCACTTTGTCCATATCTTTAATATGCCACATAACAAAACGTTTCGGTTGTTGGGCAATCCATTCAGCCGGACGAAGTTTTGACGAATGCATCACCCAATACTAATCCAGCTGTAATTTTACAAGTTTGGAATCAGTTTCGTTTAGAATGATATCATAGCCAATTTGCCCATAATGGTCTACAAATTCAAAGCCGTGGTTATGATAAGCAAATCCCAATCCTGCCTTGGTCACACGTTCCCCAATGGCATTCAATTTGCCGGTCAGTTGCTTAAACCCTTCAATAGTCCTGAATTTTGAGGCCAACCATGGCCATGTAATATAGGGTTGCTCCATTATATGGGCGCCTTCAATACACTGGTCAACGTAACGTATTAATTCGTCTTTGGTCTTATCAAAAAAGGCACCATAGCCGATGCCATGAGCAAACCAGATTGTTGCATAAAACGCCTTCGATGAATATTATTCAGTCCTTTCATTGCTAGGTTTAATTTTTGTTAAATTGGGAATTAAAGATAACCCATGATTTTAATATGTGTTTTTGCCAATACTTAACCTATACGGGCCAATTTAACATCTTCTAAAAATGACAGTTTTGTGATAATTGTGTGATAATTTCATGACACAGGGATGGTATCTTCATACGTATATAAACCATTAAATTATATGTGTTATGAAAAAAGTAATTTCCTACCTATTCGTATTGTCTCTATTTTCCTTTACGGCTTGTTCGGAGCAAGAAACTTTGGAACATTATCCGTTGGATGAAGCTAGGACCACTTTGTTACAGCAATTGTCTAGCACGGCCCTAATGACCTCCAAACGTCCTCAACCGCCAATATGGGCCGATTGTATCCTTTACTCTGGGATTGTAGTGCCAGCTACATTTAAACCGGAGAGCGACCCTTTTGACGAGTTATATGCCTTGCCAGAAGGATCTACCTATAAAGATGGGGTTCCCTTAATTTCGGATTCTAAACCTGGTGATCAAGATTACAATGGGGGAAGATGGCATCTGAATGTACTCAAGGA
Source organism: Maribacter sp. (assembly GCA_023141835.1). Classification (GTDB taxonomy): domain Bacteria; phylum Bacteroidota; class Bacteroidia; order Flavobacteriales; family Flavobacteriaceae; genus Maribacter_A. The sequence continues at coordinate 2,163 of JAGLKG010000158.1, forward strand.
AGGTGTTGATCCAGCGAAATATGCCAATGCATGTCAGTCAGAAGATTTGGATCCGGCAGATTTTATGGCTACTGACAACTACTTTGGATGTCCGTTAAGACCACGCAAGAACTGATTTTATATTGATTGCTCTTGAATTTATGCCCGTCTTCTCAAAGGCGGGCATTGTGTTGTTAAATCGGTGTAGCTTTTAAAGGCTTTATCTACATATCATTTATGAGTCTTTTTAGCATTTTGTTAGATTCTCAGTCATATGACTATAAATGAGCTTGATCGTTTCATGCATAAACCTTGACCGTTAAATAAAATATTCTTTTTTATTCCTTTCCAAGCCCATCTTCGGCAAATGCCTAGTATTCATCAGTTCAATGTGAGTACAATTCAGCCGAAAATCGTTCTAAACTGATCTGAATGAATGTTCATTACATTATCCGCTAAGTTTTTTAAGGCCAAATAATGACCTTTCATACCTGCATCAACATGCACATAATTAAAATTCTGGTGTCGCCAAAAGGCGGTCGCCGCTGCTCCGTAGGCCGTAAACGCCTGTAAAGCAATTATTTCAATGTCCAATAGTTTTATTTTTTGCTGATACCCTTTTAATAGGTGACGGGCTTTATGAAGAGATAAGGATTCTCCTTCGCTACACGTGCCAATAAGCATCATTCCAATGTCGAATATGCGATAGTACTGGCAGGCATCCTCAAAATCCATTATAGTAACACGCTCTCCATCTTTACTCACGATAACATTGTTAAAAAATATGTCGCCATGTACAAGTGATCTAGGTAACTCTGAACTGATTAGGTCTTCAATATGTTTTCTAAGCGCTTTTAGCCATGTATAAAAAGAAGAGTGGGGCGCATAGACCTTTACATCATCAAAATGTTCCATACCATAACTTACCCCTTTGGGAAGATAATCTGGAGGTTCTATCCCATGTAATTTGGCCAATTCCCCACCTAAATAAGTTAATTGGTTTTCTGATAAGTCTTCGATGATATCTCCTTCTATATATTCCTTCAATAGTACAGGTTTTTGGTCCCAAACCGTAGTGAGTTCACCCTTGAGCGTCTTTACAATTTTAGAAGTAGTAAAACTATGTTGGTCAAGATAAACTAAAAAGAAGGCTAATGCTGTGGCTTTTTGAATTGACTTTTGCTCGCTAATGGTCAATACAAAATCCTGGGTTAGGGTTTGTACCTTATAGTTGGAATTTACCCACCCCCCACTTAAGACCTTATAAGAAAGCACATTTTTAATGCCATAAGGTATTAGAATACTTTGTATGTCCGCTTTAGTTAAAAAGGTGTACTGTGCCATATGATCTTCCTTTTACTAGCTCTCCATTTGTTTCCGTTGCATGTATTGGCCTTTCTTCCAAAAGTGCATCATCACTCATTTTAAAAACTCGTATATCGAATTACAACAAGTTATAACATATTGCCAGCAATAAATATATTTCATCTGGCTCTTACCTTTTTGTTCCTTGGTACGCTTCCAAAATCTCGATTACATGATTAATTGGCAGTGCTTCAATACGATGACCTTCTCTCCCTATGGTGGTCTTTGCCGCAAATAAAGAATTGATAATCGCTTCTTCGGTAGCCTCGATTGTCGCCAAAAACAATGGGGATATTACATCATTCCGCAAGGTTTCTGTTGTATGATATAGCGAAGCATCCGCATACGGAATTCTATTTTTTTTGGCCGTGGAAACAGCAATTACATAATCCCCGCTGCCATTGGAGGCAATACCTCCAGTTTTGGCCAGCCCCATTATAGCTCTTTTGGCCAATCGTTCCAAGTTCCTAGCATCTAAAGGCGCATCTGTCATGACAATGATCATGCACGATCCATCCACATCGTACGTATAGGATTTTGGGTAATTGTCCAATGTTTTGGCAATAGGTACTCCGTTTATTTCCAACACTCCACCAAAATTGGTCTGTACAAGCACCCCTACTGTGTAACCACCAAAGGCTTTTGGAACTACCCGTGAAGAAGTGCCGATGCCTCCTTTATATCCAAAACAAACGGTTCCAGTTCCCGCCCCAATATTTCCCTCTGACACCGGACCTGTTTGTGCTTTGGTTATGGCTTCCACCACATGTTGCTGAGTAAGATGTCTCCCTCGAATATCGTTCAAATAGCCATCATTGGTCTCGCCGACTATGGCATTTACTGAACGAACTTCTTCATTCCCAGGCAACCCCAGAGTATAGGTAATAAGGGCATCAGATGCGATTGGGACACTTAAGGTGTTGGTCAATATGATGGGTGTTTCAATATTTCCCAACTCCTTTACTTGACTGTAGCCTGCCAATTTCCCAAAACCATTGCCAATGTAAATGGCTGCGGGAACCTTTTGCTGGAAGATGTTCCCAGAGTGTGGTACAATAGCGGTTACTCCGGTTCGAACACTATCTCCAATCCTCAAAGTAGTATGCCCCACTGACACACCCTCAACATCCGTAATAGCATTGTAGCGGCCCGGTTTTAGCACACCAATTTCCCAACCATAATCCCTAAACCTTTTTTGCTGGGCAAAGGTGCTCAGCACTGTAACGAACAAAATCATTGCAATGAAGCCTCTTTTTTTCATAAAAAATTATTAAAAAATAAAGTCACTTCCTTTATTTAGACCAAAGTAATACTAATTTGGATCTATAGTTTTTATTTGTCAACTTTCCCTATTTTAGCATTCGTTAATCCTAATAAAAAAAATCCATGACCAAATCTTTTAGTAAAACAGTATTAAAATTAGTATTTACCACTCTTTTTTTAGGAAGTAGCCTCTATTGCGCAGCGCAAAAAAAAATGGGTGGCTTAGCACTTTATACGGTACGAAATGACATGAATAAAGATGCCAAGGCTACTTTACAGGCCGTGGCCGATGCAGGCTATAAAAATATAGAGGCGGCCGGCTATAAGGACGGGGAATATTACAATATGTCTCCCAAGGATTTTAAAAATTTTCTTAATGAATTGGGGCTTAAACCCATTAGTACACACCAAGCTGCCGTAACCTTGGAAAATGCAGATACGATGTTCGCCGACGCCAAAACCGCAGGATTCAAATATTTTGTGGTGCCTGTACCTCCCATGGGTCTTTTTAAGTTTTTTGAAGAGACAAAATCTATGGGAATGGAAGGTGGCAACGCCAACCTTGCCCGTATTTTGAGCACGCTTGGTGAAAAATGTTCCAAAGCTGGCCTAAAATTATTGTACCACAACCATGATTTTGAATTTAAAAAAGATAAGGATGGCATAGTACCTATTGATTTCTTATTGGAAAACACTGATCCCAAACATGTCAATTTTCAAATGGATTTGTACTGGGTGACCAAAGCCGGTGCCAGTCCCATTGCGTATTTTGAGAAATATCCCGGTCGCTTTAAAATATGGCATGTAAAAGATATGGATGATCAAGGTAGGTTTGCTCCCGTTGGTAACGGACATATAGATTTTTCCAAGATTCTTACCCATAAAAAATTATCGGGCATGAAATATTATATGGTGGAGCAAGACAGAACCTTTGCAATGGAGCCCTTGGAAGCCATAAAGGTCAGCCATAAAGCGCTCAGTAAAATCGGTTTTAAATAACGTACTGGGCCCACCAATGAGAATACTGATTCCAAGATTTAGTCATTCCTCAGGATAATAGCCAAGCAGTAATGAAATAATAGCTTTTAAGTATAGCGTGCGGTTTTAGTCTGCGTCTAATTGTTTAGAACTCTCTTTTTCCAAATTCGCTATCGATAAACTTGGAACGGTTTTTACCATTTTTAAAGGTGTATGAAAGATTGAGTAGTACCATATCAACTTCATATACATAATTAGTGGTTGTATAAAATTCGTTCGGTCTAAAAGTGGTTATGCGTTGCTCATTGGTATCCAACAATCCCATATCAATATTCTGCCATTGTAAAGTGGCAATAAGTCTGTCATCCAAAAAGGTTTTCCGCAACGTAAGATTGGGTGAATAAAATCGTGAATCCTCGCCTTGGGCGGTATTCCTGGCGGATAGATAATTAAAGGTAAATTGGGCTGAAGCGGTCTTCCAGAACCGGACGGTTGAATTGGCATTGATGGAGTATATTGTTGCATCGGTTTGTACAGGTTTATTGTCAAAAGTACCATCAATGGAATAGGAATAAATATTGGCTCCAATAAAATTAGACCAATTTTCCGTTGGATTTATTTGAGCTCCCAACTCCAATCCCAAGGACTTTGAATTTCCCACGTTAGAGTAAATCCTATTCAAAATAGTGTCATTATAGATGGTGTTTACACGGTTCACCACATTTTCCACATTTCTAAAATATGCTGTGGCAAAAAAGGAGTGTCCGCCTGAAATGTCCTTGGAAATACCTAGCTCAACCAAATCGATGAACTCAGGTAGCAAGGTAGGGTCACCCTGTTCCAAGGTTTCGGAATGTTCTCGTTCTGGAAAGGGGTTCATTTTAAAAGTAGTGGTTCGCTCAACCCGTTTACTATAGGCCGCCTTAAGCTTGGCTTCATTTGGCAAAGTATACTGAACAGATGCGGAAGGATACAATTTGTAGAAATTATGTACGTATGTTGTATCTATGGTATTGCTTTTATCCCGAAGATCAAAATCCCTATCCATGGCCTCAACCCTGAACCCGGCGCTGTATTCCAAGGCTTTTTTCTTCCCTGATAGTTGGGCATATCCTGAATGAATAGTGCGTTTTAAATTTACCTCACTTGAGAATTCCGGAAGCAATTCAAAATTTCCAGTGGTATTATTACGTCTTTCGTATACAAAATCTCCGGTATGTTCCAGGTTACGGTATTGATAGCCTGTCTCCAGAGTTCCAATAGAGAAAGGTTTCCAGGCATAATCTAATTGAAACCGTACCCCATGTAAGGGGTTGTCATTGGTGTTGTATTCATCCTGATACATGTTTGAAGTGTTTGGATAACCAACATTCTGATTGACGGTTGGCCCACCCAACAGCGTATATTCGTATAAGAAGGAGGAGGATAAACGGGATTTATTGGCAAAGACATGCCCGTAATCAAAGCTACCAAGGGCAAAATCCCCTTTCCGTTTTCTCAAATTATGGTTGAAATACTGAAAGGTATACACTCGATTACCACTTTCAACAGGGCTAACGGCATGGTTGTCATAATACACGATATCGGCCAAGCGATCCTTACTTCTTTTTCCGGCATAAAACCCCATAGTAAAGGTATTGGTTGAGTCAGGTATAAAATCAACAGTAAAACGGCCACTATAATTAATTTCATCAAAACTGCGCTCTCCAGTTGATGGGAGTCTTGTCATGACATCATTGGCAATAATATACACATCCCCTTCCCTTCTACCCCCGAGGTCATTTCGCTGGTAATTCGCACCCATAGAGATATTCCATTTATCCTTTCGAATGTTATAAGTAGCATCGGCACCATACCGTTGATGGTTTACAGGGTTGCCATAGGTCTCAATAGAGGGCAATCCTCCTCGAACGTTGACCTGTGCAAAACTTCCGTCCGAAGCTCCTTTCTTTGTCAGTATATTAATGATTCCGGCTTTACCTTCAGGGTCATATTTTGCGGAAGGAGCTGTAATAAACTCCACACGTTCTATGGCATTTGCCGGTAACTGCCCAATCAATGTACTGGCATTCCCCTGTATGGGTCGGCCATTGAGTAATACTGAAAACCCCTTGCTTCCTCTCACACTGATTTCACCTTGCCCATCAATACTGACCGAGGGCAAGTTTCGAAGTACATCTCTGGCAGTTCCACCTTGGGCATTTTGAAATGTCTTGGCATCAAATACCTGTCGGTCTATTTTGTTAATGACTCTACCTCTTTCAGCTTTCAAGACCACTTCATCCAATTGCTGCCCACCCATAGATAAAGAAATGGCTCCCAAATCCTTTTTTTCGTTGCGTCTCCTTATTTCAATATTGCTTTTAACTGCGGTTTGATACCCCATAAACGAAGCCTCTACATAATAGAGGCCGCCTTGGGTATTTTCAATGGTAAAGACACCCTCTTCATTCGTGATTATTCCTGTCACCAAGCTACTGTCCTTTTGTTTGTAAAGGGCAGCCGTAGCATATTCCAATGGGGATTGGTCTACTCCGTCAACAATTCTCCCTGTTAGTTGTGCTTGCAGCACAAAGGAAAATAGAATGAAAATGGCAGTTAGAAGATTTTTTTTTGTTGTAAATAAATTGGTAAGGGTCATTAGGCTTAGTGTTGGGAATTGTAAATCAATATTTTAAGTGCCAAAAATAGCTATAGAACTTTTGTTACCAATGGTCTATTTGTAAAATAAACGGTATCAAACCTTATATTTCCTGTTTAAACTGTAGTGGTGTTTTCTTAGTATGCCGCTTAAAGTACTTGACAAAATGGGAAGAATCCCTAAAATATAATTCAAAGGCAATCTCATTAATTGATTTATCGGTATAGAGTAATAGACGTTTAGCTTCCTTTACTATTTGGTCGGCAATGACTTGTGAAGCCGTTTTATTATATTTTTTTTGACATAAAAGGTTGAGATTCTGAGGAGTTGTGTGCAGTGCGGCAGCATAGAAGGAAACACTATTTTTTAGGGTCTCCTCTAATAGGGAAATAAATTCGGTCGCCCGATCCATGACCATGTCATGGTGTTCTAGTTTGGAATATCCCACAATTTTAGTCAATAATGCCTTTAGGCCCCCTTCAACAGCCTCAATTTGTACAGTAGGTTGCTCCATTTCCCAGCATAGGGATTCAAAAAGAGCCCCCATGGAAACATCATTCTGCGGAATCTGAATCATTTGCTTCGAATTCAACTTCAGCAACTGTGTATTGATATACTTGTCAAGGGTCTTATCTAAAAAATTCTCTTTTATAATAATCACATAGCCCTTCGGAATTGTATCAATCTCCCAATTATGCACTTCCATTTTCTTGACTAGAAAAACAACTGGCGGTTCCAATCTAAAGCTTTTAGAGTCTACGTGATGGTATCCTGTTCCCTTCGTAAAATATACCAGCTCTAAATACTTATTGTGCCGATGAGGTTTGGTATAGCGCTTGCTAACATCAAAAGGGGTTATTTTAATATCTGCCTGAAGGGAAATCTTATTATATATGGCAATATCGTCTTTCAAATTATTTGGTACTTAAGTCCAATACTCATTTTTTTTAATCTAAGTATTTTATCAAAAAACTAAGTAAATCTAGTTATTGACTTTGTACATGATGAATAATCTTAAATTACCCAACAAAACATTCCAATAATGTTTTATTTCCTGATTGGAAAATACAACCCAAGGTGGGCGTCACAATCTTTCTCTAGCCGTAAATAACAGATAACCGTGTTTTGATTATAAGAGAATCTCTCCTAATTTTTCTGCACCAAAGCGTACCACATCGGTCACAGGCAATCCAGTCTCCTTTTCTAATCGAGCAATCATTTCCTGAGCTTCGATTTCAGAAAGCTGCGTTGTGTTCAGGGCAATGCCAATAGTTCTGCTAGATGACAAAGCACCAGCGGCATTGGCAACGACTTCATTTAAGCGTATTACTTCCGACAAAGGTGGGATTATCACTTCATTAGTATCTCTAAGTGTCTTCATTTCGGCACGATGGCACAATATCATATGGGTGGGGCAACTACCCCGCATCAATGGCAAGGTTGCTGTACTTCCCGGATGCAACAATGACCCTTGCCCTTCTATAAATACAATGTCCTTTTCCTTGGCATCGAGAACCAAATGCTCAATTGCACCAGAGGCCTGATCAACTTTAATCGCGTCCAATGGGATTCCTTTTCCCATAATCGTAATCCCTATTTGACCAGTGGCCAAAAAATCGGTGCTAATCCCTTGATCTTTTATCCATTTATAAATCTCCAGACCTGCTGTCATTTTTCCAACGGCCATATCGGTACCTACCATCAGCACCCGCTTATTGTCTAATTTTCCAGCGCGGGCCCTACCAATAGGATAAGTAGTTTCGGGTTTACGTACGTCCCAAATAAGATGCTCTGTTTTTTTGGGGTCCAAGAGATGACCAAAACGCCCATGAAGCTGATCATGCAGCCCATTCACTAAAGACATTCCCAACTTCAAGGCCTTCTCAATGGCCCAGCTCCAACTATTCGGTAACCTGCCTCCTGAGGGGGCCAAGCCTAACACTAAGACCTCTGCACCTTTATTATAGGCTTCTTCTACAGAAGTTACTATGGGTATTTTAAAAGGTTGGGGAATCACCTCATTGACCATTTTGCCAGCAAAATCAGAATCAATTACGCATACGATTGGGTTGTTGGAATAACGCATAACTCCATATCCCATTTTAGCGTACAAGGAATCCAGGTAGCCTTCCATATAGATAGCCAGCTTTTTGTCTTTTTGTATCATAAACTACATATTCTCCTTTAGTATGGCCCCGTGTCCAGGTCTATTGTTGGGTGTTATTATTCCGTTTATCAATTGTGCTCCTGAAAAAGGATCTGGATCTAAATTTAATTGTGAATCCAAATCTATATGATCCAATAGCCCCGTTAAAGCGGCGGCGGCCGAAATGGCCAGGGAAGATTCTCCCATACAACCGATCATCGTCTTTAGACCAAAAGCCCGGGCCGTGGCGATTATACGTAAAGCTTCAGTGAGGCCACCACATTTCATCAGTTTTAGGTTGACCCCATCAACAGCACCTGCCCAATGTGGAATATCGGTGGAAAAGCAACAGGATTCATCAACAAATATGGGTAACGGTCTATTTTTGAAAATAGCCGGTAAATCTTCTTCCCTGCCATGTACCAAAGGTTGTTCTACATAATCAACCCCCAAATTTGCCAGCCATTTCATCATATGAATGGCTTCAGTGACATCCCAACCCCCGTTGGCATCGACACGCAGTCCAACTTTATGTTCGGCCGTACTTTCGACCACTTGCGCAAACATGGCTTTGTCGGCTTCAATACCCTCTTTTGACCCCAATTTTACCTTTAGAAAGCGTATTCCAGTGCCCTGTAAAAGTATCGGGATTCTATCTTTGACCACTTCAGGAGGATTAATTCCAATGGTTACTGAAGTGGCAACCTTAGGTAGCGGAATCCCAAACAACTGATTTAAGGGAAGTTTGGCAGTTTTAGCCAATTGATCCCATAACGCCACATCCAATGCTGCCAAAACACAGGTAGGTAAACCGAATGCCCTGCCTTTTTCATAAAT
>JAGLKG010000159.1 GCA_023141835.1 Maribacter sp.
CTGTTGGAGATTCATCTCCCAAGGTAGAGGAAGGGGCCATTTCTCCCCAACCCGTAACTCCATTTTTGGTCACAGAAACAAAGAGATTGTCCGACCCTGTAACAAGACCCCGGCTAATGCGCAACGGAAATCTCTTTTTTAAATGAATGGTTTTAAAATCAAGTTGCATGCAATTGGTTTTAGATTGTGAATTTACGATTTCAGGGAGTAGGTATCAAGATTTTTGGTAGAATAAACCTTGCATAAGATGCCTTATTATATGTGCTTATTTAATACTTGGTAATTCTATTAAAACAGTATTATCTTTGACATACCCATGCCAGAAAACCCACATCATCATTTTAAGATTCACAAACCATTGGGTATGCTTAGTCAATTAAATTCCAATGAAGTACGGCAAATCAAATCAAAGCGTTTTTTAAGTGAACTCTACGATTTTCCTAAGGGAACAATGCCCGTTGGGCGTTTGGATGAAAAGTCCGAAGGACTGTTATTGTTAACAACCAACGGTAAATTGTCTGACAATGTCAACCGCATGGGTGTCGAGAAGGAATATTATGCCCAATTGGATGGCGTTATCACTAAAGATGCAATCAACCGATTGAGGGATGGTGTAGAAATTGGTTTGGCCGGGAAAAAATATAGCACTAAGAGCTGTAAAGCCGAGCGCCTGGAAATTACTCCTTCCCTTTCTCCTCCAGATCCATCACTGCGCATTGGACGTCATCGTCTTAATTCATGGATTACTATTACCTTGACCGAAGGTAGGTTTAGACAAGTACGAAAAATGACCGCTGCGGTGGGATTTCCAACCTTGCGACTAGTACGTGTTCGTATTGGAAATATTTACCTTGACGATTTGGACCCGGGTTCAGTGTACCCATTGGCCGACTTGGTGTTTTAGAATTACAGGTCAATCATTTTTGTGCCCAAACCGATTTCTCTAGCCGATTCCTGTATTCCCAAATGTATCAAGTGATACTTCGGCTTTTTTACGAGGTTTTATCAACCCTTCAATAGCAAGTCCTCTTTTGATAATACCCAGAGCTCCCCACGTATAAAAGCCGATAATTTTCTTTACATCATAGTAGGTAAAACCCAAAGTTTGGTCTCCAGTAAATATGGCACCTACTCCTACCACCTTATCATTCAAGAGAACACTATGATGATTTTCAAAGCTGAAAGCCCTTGCATGCCTTACAAAGGCATAGTTCAAAAAATATTTAGCAGAAAATTTATGGGTCTTAAAGACATAATCGAAAGCTGCTGAACCCGAACTATAAATAAGCGGGACGGCTAAAGCCGCATCTTCTGGTAACGAAGGGCCAATTACAATGTTGGACATGATTGGTGTTTAATAATCTTACTTTCAAATATCAAGGACTCTCCCTTTCATGTTATCGCTACTGAATAAGATTGGTCGGGACCCAAGTATTCCAATTTATCTGTTCAATTCCCAGACAACATTAAGGGGTCAACGTAGTAATGGGCGTAAGATCTACCCTTCTAAATTCAACTTCAGAACCTTCCGCTTGTATGGCTATTTGTCCACTACTAGCTGTAGCATCATACCCATGATTGACCATATCACCGTTTACCCACACCTTAACCTCATTTTTTAGACATTCTATAGTCATTTTGTTCCATTCCCCCAAGGGGTTTTCAGAATCATCGGTAAGGTTTTTGATTCTCCGTTTTTTACCCTCGGTTATACCCCATTCTTCCTTAGGGCCCCTACGTTCCAACATATTATCTGTGGTTATATCCTGAACGATACACCAAAAATCACCTGCGTTCTGATGCATCATCTGTACCTCAATTGATTTTGGGAACATCTTATACAAGGACCTTGGAGTGGATGCATAGACCAAAACGCCACAATTTCCCGGTTTACCTGCAAAGCGGTATTCTACTTCCAATCTAAAATCCTGGTATATCGCATCTGTGATCAAATGACCTTGAGGTGTACCAAGGCTAACGAGCATTCCATCTCTCATGATAAATGGATTTATAGCAGTTGGTATACTGTCCATCTCGGGTACATCAACATGCCAACCGTCAAGGTTTGTACCATTGAATAAGCTTTTTGATGATTGCGATGTGCAGCTAGTCGCTATCGTAAGAACTAAAAATAAGAGTGTTAGGTTTTTCATTGTTTGAAAAGTTTGGATTGGTATTCTAAAAGTAGTCACTTTATTCCGAAATTTAGAATGATGACCCTAAATATCATATTCTATTGAGCTACAAAAGCTTGATTTCTTCCCTTTCATAGGATAGGTTTTCATATATCCATCAAAACTAGCCTCTAGCATAATCATTCAGGGGGTAGGGCTTTGGAAAAAAGGAGCCCATTAGCCTTGTCTAAAGAACCTAGTTTAGCAATACCAAATATCGAAATCCCTGCAAAACCGAACCTAATACCGGCCAAAATAAATGGTGGCAACTCAGCAACCGCTATTTTATTCAATAAATAAGTAGATCCCCAAATAACATATATCGAGAAAAATGCAAGTACTATAAGCAGCGGACTTTGAGACTTCTCTCTATTGGTCATTGAATGTTCTTTGAGGTTTCAATATTAAGGATATCCTTGTCCAAAAGCACAATGAAGCATTAAAAAAGGTGGAATATTCCTATTCCACCTTAAAATATTTTTGCTAAGTCATTTCTATGGAATAGCTACTAATTCAAAATCTTGAATGGTTTTATTCGCAGCTATTATTTCAATACCCTCACCAGTTTGCATTTCATAACCCTCAAGTTCAACTTCAACATCATATGAACCTGCATCAAGTCCTAAAACCATATAAGCACCAGTTTCATCAGTAAAAGTTGTTGTGTTCAAAGTGTCCGCTGCAAATACGGCTATCTGCGCACCTTCCAATCCAATTGCAGCTTCTTCTTGAATAGTGGTAACAACGCCAGACAAAGTTCCAGCAGTTGATTTGTTACTAGCCTTGATTACCGGTTTAAAATTAAAACCAGTAATCCCTGCAAAATCATTTATATTCCCTTTAGGCACAAAAGACTTGCTAACATCAAAATCGAGTAATAAGTCAGCAGTTAATCCGCCCTCAACAACAAGACCAGGTTTAATGAAAACTTTGATTCCGGTCTGTTCTCCACTAGGAACAGTCAGGTCGAAGGTAGTACCATCTGTCA
>JAGLKG010000016.1 GCA_023141835.1 Maribacter sp.
AAAGATTAAGAATTTCCCCAGAACAAACCTTTTTGTTTTATTTTGTTAATCCCCTGAAATCGGATAGTTTTAATCTTTATTTTTGCAACCTGATTTTAATAAAGGCGTTGACTTTTGGGTCTGGCCAAATATAAAAATAGTGTTCTTGTCAAATTGGGACCTTAAATAATGATTGAAGTGGGCAGAAAGTACGTTTTTGATTTTGATAGCACCTTGACCAGGGTTGAGGCTTTGGATGTGTTGGCGGAAATGACCTTACAGGGAAAATCGAATAGAGAAGAAGTAATCGATGAGATACAGAAAATCACCAATCTTGGAATAGACGGTGATATTTCCTTTACAGAGTCCTTGGAGCGACGTATAAAATTGTTGAAGGCTCATAAAAATGATTTGGAAGGGCTTGTACAAGAACTTCGTCTAAAAATATCCAAATCGATAGCATCGAATAAAGAGTTTTTTGAAAAATTCTCAGAGGACATTTATGTGATTTCCTGTGGGTTCAAAGAGTTTATTGACCCGATTGTTTTGGAATACAATATTCCATCCGATAGGGTGTATGCCAACACATTTGAATTTGATGAAGAAGGTAATATCATAGGTTTTGATGAAAATAATGTATTGGCCACGCACAATGGCAAAATACAATGTCTTAAAAATTTGGACCTGGACGGGGAAGTGCAAGTGATAGGCGATGGGTACAGCGATTATGTAATGCGTGAAGCGGGGATAGCCCATAAGTTTTTTGCTTATACTGAAAATGTTCATCGGGATAAGGCAGCGGACAATGCAGACCATGTTACTCCAAATCTTGATGAATTTCTATTTGTCAACGATTTACCGAGAAATATATCCTACCCCAAAAACAGAATCAAGATTCTTTTATTGGAAGATGTGCACCCTGTTGCTTTTGACAATCTTTCCGAAGATGGTTTTTCGGTCGAATTGGTCAAAACGAGCCTTTCAGAGGAACAGCTGGTTGAAAAAATAAAAGGAGTGCACGTATTGGGAATCCGCTCAAAGACGCAGGTAACCCAAAAAGTATTGGATGCCGCCAATAAATTATTGGTTGTTGGGGCCTTTTGTATTGGGACTACCCAAATAGACTTGGATTACAGTAGAAAAAAGGGTGTTGCCGTTTTCAACGCACCTTATAGCAATACGCGTTCCGTTGTAGAACTGGCTATAGGTCATATCATTATGTTAATGCGGAATGTCTTTACCAGGAGTACAGAATTGCATGGAGGGCAATGGAACAAATCTGCGGTTAACTCAAGAGAAGTAAGGGGCAAAAGCCTTGGCATTGTTGGATACGGCAATATTGGTAAGCAACTATCTGTTTTGGCAGAGGCTATTGGGATGCGTGTCTATTATTATGATATTGATGATAAGCTCGCCCTTGGAAATGCAGTGAGATGCGGAACCTTGGAGGACTTACTTAGTGTTTCTGATGTCGTAACATTACATATTGATGACAATAAGGCAAATAAAAACTTTATAGGTGAAAGGGAGCTGAACCGGATGAAGAATGGGGCCATGCTCATTAATTTATCGAGAGGGTTTGTAGTTGATATCCAAGCCTTGGTAAATGCATTAAAAAATGGAAAATTGGCTGGAGCGGCAATTGATGTGTACCCCGAGGAACCCAGTAAGAATGGAGATTTCGTTACAGAACTTCAGGGCTTGTCCAATGTTATTCTTACGCCCCATGTTGGAGGTAGTACCGAGGAGGCGCAACGCAATATTGCGGACTTTGTGCCCAATAAGATTATGGATTATATCAATGCAGGAAGTACAGTAGATGCTGTTAACTTCCCTAGTATTAGGTTGCCCAAACAAACGAATGCACACAGATTCTTGCATATCCATAAAAACGTTCCAGGTATTATGGCAAAGATCAATGAAGTGTTGGCCAAGTACGAAATGAATATAATGGGACAGTACCTTTCAACCGATAATGATGTTGGTTATGTAATCACCGACTTGGACAAGGAATATAACAAAGAAGTTATCAAAGCCCTTAAAAAGGTTGAAAACACGATTAAATTTAGAGTGTTATACTAGCGTCGATAATGTACTAACAGTTATTATTAAAAGAAACGTTTTTCTATCGATGGTGATAGGGTTCGTTTTTTAAAATGGTGAAGCTTCTGTACAATTGCTCTACTACAAATAGCCGAACCATTTGGTGTGAAAATGTCATTTTGGATAAACTAATTTTTCCTTGTGCTTTAGTGTAAATATCATTACTGAACCCATATGGTCCACCAATGGCAAGAACAAGTTGTTTTATGCCAGAATTCATTTTTTTTTGGAGATAGTTTGAAAACTCTATTGAGGTGAATTGTTTTCCGTTTTCGTCCAAAAGAATCAAAACGTCCGAATTAGTCAATTTTTTTAATATCAAACCACCCTCCTTTTCTTTTTGTTGGGCTTCAGAGAGATTTTTTGCATTTTTTATATCAGGTATGATTTCAAGTTCGAATCGAACATAATGCTTAAGTCGGTTGCTATATTCACTAATAAGATTCTGCAATTGGGCGTTGTCCGTTTTACCAATGGCAATTAGTTTTATTATCATATTTCAAATTTAGAACATTCAAGTTATTGGATGTCATTATTGGATTTTGTTTTTAGTAAATTAGCGCAAACCAAATTATTTGATGATTACAGAGAAGCAGTTTCAATATGAAATAGATTTGATTATTACCAATGCCATTCGTGAGGATGTGGGAGACGGAGATCATAGTTCCCTTGCCTGTATACCTAAAACGGCTATGGGAAAGGCGAAACTTTTGGTAAAGGATGAAGGTGTGATCGCGGGTATCGAATTTGCAAAACTGGTTTTTGCCCATGTTGATAATCAGGTGCAGATAGAAACCCTAATTAATGATGGTTCAGTGGTGAAGTATGGTGATATTGCTTTTTATGTTTCTGGGAGTTCTCAAAGTATATTAAAAGCAGAACGTTTGGTATTGAATGCAATGCAGCGTATGAGTGCGATTGCGACCAAGACCAATGCGTTTACGAAATTTCTGGAGGGTACAAATACCAAGATTTTGGATACCCGAAAAACGACACCCGGTGTAAGGGCTTTGGAAAAATGGGCGGTTAGGATTGGTGGAGGTGAGAATCATAGATTTGCCCTGTATGATATGATAATGCTTAAAGACAATCATGTAGATTTTGCGGGCGGAATAACAAATGCAATTAAAAAGACCCAGCAATATTTAAGGGATACAGATAAAGATTTGAAGATCATTGTTGAAGCTCGAAATTTGGTAGAGATCGAAGAAATTCTGAGAAACGATGGTGTTTATCGAATATTGATTGACAATTTTAATTATGAGGATACCAAAAAGGCTGTTGCCATGATCGGTGATCAATGTTTGACCGAATCCTCAGGAGGAATCAATGAGAACACCATTCGAAAATATGCTGAATGTGGGGTTGACTATATTTCTTCAGGTGCTTTGACCCATTCAGTTTATAATATGGACCTAAGTCTTAAAGCAGTTTAGATGTCAGTAGAAATAGAATCTAAACTTAAGAAAATACCCATCGTAAATTGGTTGATGGTGCTTTTGAAAAAAGTTAGGTTACCTGCCTTTGAGGGGCTCTCGCTTTATGATTTGATTGAAATGTACGTGCTTGGCATAGTGCAAGGTGCACTATCCACAAGGGCCAGCTCCATTGCTTTCAGCTTGTTTATGGCACTGTTTCCACTGCTTATTTTTTTGGTGACCTTGGTCCCGGTTTTGGCTCCTTATATAAGTGTCGGCACAGAAAATTTCGATGTGCAGTTTCTAGCCTTTCTCGAATCCTTTTTACCGGCAACGACGAGTGATTATTTTGAGGAAATTTATCAGCAAATCAAAAATCAAAAGAGTGGCGGAATATTATCATCGACTTTTGCTATTTCCATATTTTTAATGGCCAATGGGGTGAACGCTATTTTTGGAGGGTTCGAGACATCTTATCATGTTGATCTTACCCGTAATTTTTTCAGACAATATGCTTATGCACTTGGCATTGGGTTGATGTTGTCCATTTTATTGATAATAGGAGCTGCTGTATTTGTTTATTTTGAATTCTATACGGCCCAATTTTATCGTGAATTTATGGAGAAAGTATCCGGCGTTGTATTGAACAATGAAGATATTTACCTGTTGAAGATTGTGCAGGTAGTGTTCTTTGCTATATTATCCTATTTTACTACAGCTATACTTTACTACTTTGGTACGGCAGAAGGAAAACAAGCCAAGTTCTTTTCCATTGGCGCTTTGATGACCACTTTGCTCTTCATGGCGACATCCTATCTTTTTAGTGTGTATATAGAAAAATTTGCCAGATACAACGAATTATATGGAGCTTTAGCAGGGTTATTGATTTTGATGGTGTTCATTTGGTTGAATTCCAATATATTGCTACTTGGGTTTGAATTGAACGCGTCACTCAACGCATTACGAAAAAATATCAATAAAGAAGATGGGATTAAGTAAATTGATTTTATTGGGAATCTTCCTCATACTCCCATGTACAATGCAATCACAAAGTGTTTTCGGAAGATGGAAGACCATCGATGACAGAACAGGAAAGCCAAAGGCGGTAATTGACATTTATAAGAAAGAGGGCTTAATGTACGGCCATGTTGTGGAGATTTTGGAAGAAGGCAAGGAAAATGCACTATGTACTAAATGTGATGGGGAATTTAAAGACCAACCAGTATTGGGTATGACAATTATCGAAGCAGCAAAGGAGAATGATGTTGGCGAATGGAAAGGCAAAAAACTTTTTGACCCACAACAGGCCATGACTTTTAGATGTAAGATTTGGTTGAATCCCGAAAACGCCAATGAACTAAAGGTTAGAGGGTACTTGGTGTTTATCTATAGAACGCAAACCTGGTTACGGGTTGAAGGTTAGATGGTAACAGTCGTATGCAAAAGTTCATTAATGTAATATTGCCCATACCCTTAGAAAAACTTTTTACTTATCGTATTTCTGAATCCGATGCCGAAGTCTTACAAGCTGGAATACGGGTTGCCGTGCCCTTTGGAAAATCCAAGATATATACAGGATTGGTTTATGAGGTTCATACCAACCCCCCTGTTATCTATGAAGCAAAGGATATCCATAAAATATTGGATGAACAACCCGTTGTAAACTCAAAACAACTACGACATTGGCAATGGCTGTCGGATTACTATATGTGTACCCTAGGCGAGGTGTTTAGAAGTGCCATGCCTAGTGCTTTCTTATTGGAAAGTGAAACATTGATTATAAAGAATGAAAGGGCAAATATTAATGAAAACGACCTGAAAGACGATGAGTTTTTGGTATTTGAAGCACTTCAATATCAATCCATGTTAAAGGTGCACGAAGTCAGTGCCATTGTAGACAGAAAAAACGTTTTACCCATATTGAATCGATTATTGGAGAAAAATGTAATCCTTTTAAAAGATGAGATTTATGAACGATACAAACC
>JAGLKG010000160.1 GCA_023141835.1 Maribacter sp.
CCGACATAGTAATCCAAATTATTGTCTATTTTTTTAGAATATTCTGAAATGAAGCTTAAATAATTGATTCTTGATTCAAATTCTAATTCATTATCACTCTCATGTTCTGGGAAAATGATTTTTGGAGTATACTGACTTGTCACTAAAATATTTCTCAGATTGGATTCATTATTGAATGTGTGGGTCCAAGTCAAAGTTCCGTTTAAGGTTTGAAAATCGTATTGATTGTTACGGGCATTGACATTTTCAATTTGGGAAATCAAATCCAATTGATAAAAATCTTTGCTATAAAATCCTGTAAATGATAATTGGTCATTTTGTGTAGGAAGGTACAAAAGCTTTAATGTGGCATCATGAAAATTGGCTTTCGTATTATCTAATCGTTCCGAGGCCAATGGCAACAAAAACCCGGTAAGCCCGGCACGAGTGCCCATACTTAACATCAATTTATCCTTTACAATAGGGGTTTCCAGAGTTAATCTGCTAGAGACAATACCTAAACCGCCACTTAATTTAAACTTTTCGGCATAGGGATTTTTAACCTTTATATCCAATACCGAGGTAGTCCTACCTCCATAACGAGCTGGAATATTCGCCCTATACAAATCAACGGTTGAAATCATATCTGGAGTAAAAACAGAGAAAAGCCCAAATAAATGTGTTGGATTAAAAACCGGAGCATAGTCAAATAGGATAAGATTTTGATCAAGCGATCCCCCACGAATAGAAAGACCATTGCTAATTTCCCCGGCGTTATTGACTCCTGCCAATAAGGTCATTCCTCGAAGTACATCAAACTCCCCTACGGCTGCTGGGATTTTTTTTAAATCCTGGGACCGCAAGTTCAACGCACCCATTTGGGAGGACTCCAAGTTATCCAATATCCGTTTTGCCCGCACCACTACCTCAGATAGTTGCTCCTCCGCTTCAGTCAATTGCAACTTTAACCTCAAAGCTTTACTCAATGTTACCTCATGGGTTATATCTTTAAAACCGATATAGGATACCGTGATTTCATATAGACCTATAGGAAGGCTTATGGAAAACCTTCCAAAAGAATTTGTATAACCTCCACAATTGCATGGACTTATGAGAATCTGAGCATTGTCCAAGGGCAATCCTGTTTCCTCTGCTAAAACCTCATAAGACAATATACGCTCCTCTGATTGGCCCATTATAAGGTTAAGGGCCAAGAAACCAAAGCCTAAAAAAGATAGTATTGTTTTGTTCATCGCACCATTTTAAGACTATTGATCGATCCATCCATTGGGAACAATTGCCGTTCTATATTTCGTCTCACTACAGGGAGCTGTAGTATATATGGGCAATGGAACTGGGTCAGAGCTTACTTCTAGATTTAAGGGGTATTTTGAGTCCAAAGATTCCTCTGCAATTGAACTACGATCAATAAAAGTTGATGAAACCGAAGTCGCCACGGCCGAGAACCTGCCGAACACAAAGTCTTCACTATCATTGGGATTCATCATGTTGCCAATCAAAGCCGCAGGTGGGGGGGCATTTAGTCTTGAATTATCAACAACGATATCCTTTAGCACCTCATAATACTCAAAAGCCGCCGGGGAGAGTAAAAATTGTTGCACCTCCACAACTATATCCTCTTTAGTATATAGCAATAGATTACCTACCGAAAAATCAGATATCGTTTTTCCATTCGAAAACTTGTCATCAAAAATCGCAATGCTTTCTGGGAAACGAATACGCCAGCAGTCAGTCTCACAAATATAATCATAGTAGGCATCCCTACCGCCTATTGTCGAGGGAGTATCCTGACATTCACCTTCCCTAAAAATGCCGGCCCAACATTTTTCGCAAATATTCAAGTTCTCATAGCCACGGTAGGTCCAATAGTAGTAATTATCTTCCTCACCGGGGTCATCGAAAGTTACCGCTATTGAATGGCCGGGTACATATTTTCCCCCATATAACTCCCTAAATTCAAGTTCGGGATCATAAGCAACGTTAATTCCTGTAATAGGAACAGGTTCCATAACAGTTTCAATACCAGAAGTATATTGAGTTCCGTTGGCCATCACGACATCCAATTTCCATCGCTCACCAGGAAAAATGGAAAAATCATTAGGTGGTAAATACGCTCCAGACCTCAGGGTCAATGGCACCACCTCATCAGTGTCAACATTAGTAAAACTTGCCGAAGCACTTTCATCAAAATTCATAACGTACACTCCAAATTCAATGGCAGATTGATTGATTGAAACAAAAGATGCACCTGGTAATGTCGAAGCAATTCCTTCTATAAAAACCAATCTTTCCTGAAACTCAAATCCAGGTTCTACCGGATCTACGCAAGATGATGCAATGAACAAGCTTAAACAACTCAAAATTATCTTCAATTTGAACAATGACATGCTTCTATTATTCCACATTCGCATCCTTTTTTACAACATCCAATAAATTAAATTTCCGCATTTTTGTAGGCTTTTACTTGTTTTTTTAACGCGAAACAACCCTTTGATTTGCGCAAAAATCATGCCAGTGCCTTTTCGCTCAACTGGATATAATTACCGTGTGAAATCTTCAATCTTTACTGGTAGTAAAAGGGTACTGCTTGTAGCTTAAAAGGCGAAAGTGTGAATCAATGAATGTTTTACTCGTTCCAGTACCTTTTTTTAGCATTATTAATGTACAAAAATGTACGACATTTCACTTGAACTGGATGTAGATCTTCCAAGAACATAGTGTACAGGCCAAATTCTATAAAAAGTAGTGTTTCTAATTAATCAAAGACAAAATTATAGGTTATCGCAAATAAGGGGCTGTTCATAATCGACAGCTCATAAGTACCTAACGGACTTCCGAGAAAAATATCCGCATCTTGGAGCCCTTGTCGTTGGGTGTAATAGAGATTGAAGGGGTTTCTTCTACTATAAACATTATATATTGTAAACGTCCAATCACCAACCCATCTTCTATTCTCTTTTTCACTATATTCTATCTTCCAAGAAAAATCCAAACGATGATACGGGCGTAAGCGCGCATTGTTTCGCTCCAAGAAAATGGGCACATCAATCTGCTCCAAGGCAAAGACACTATTGGCAACAGTATAGGGTCTTCCTGTTTGAGCCGTGAAATTTAAGCTCCAAGTATTGTATTTATCCCCTTCAAAATTAACAGTGCCATTAAATACATGAGGCCTGTCAAAATCAGAGGGATACCATTTATTATTGTTGACCCGATCCGCTAATTTTTCATTTTCCGAACGCAATAAACTTCGAGACCATGTATAATTGACCCATCCATTTATTTTTCCTCTAGGCTTTTTTAGACTGAACTCAATACCATAGGCTTTACCTTCACCTTGAACAACATCCCTTTCTAAAAACTCCTCGAGGAAAAAATCCGCTCCAGGTTTGTAGGTTAAATTATTCTGGGTATCCCTGTAATACCCCTCCAAACCTATTTCGATATTATTATCATCTAAGTTTTGATAAATACCAAAACCATAAGTATCACTTATTTGAGGTTTTATATTGGGGTCAGAAACTTTCCAACGAGAGGTTGGTAAGGGCGTTGTTGTGTTATACACATTTTGTAGGTACTGGTTCAACCTTGCATAACTTGCTTTTAGCGATGTAGATTCACTTAATTTAAGGTTGGCACCCAATCTCGGTTCTAGACCGCTGTACGTCTTTACAGCATCTCCCTTGCCAAATACATTTGTATCTACCAAGGAACCTGTAAGCTCATCGAAAGAAGCTTGGGTATATGGTCCCACCAAGACAAAATGATTATATCGTAATCCACCTGAAAGAGATAGGTTTTCAAAAGGGTTCCAATTAACATTTGCATAACCCGCGAACTCATAGCTATTTTCCTTTTCCAAGGTAACGGGAAGTATGCTTTGGCCATTTCCCGGATCCAAATCGCCTGGACTTATTTGATAACGATTGGCCTGTGTCCCTATATAATAATTAAACGCATCGCTGATTTCTTTTGAAAATTCAGAAATGAAACTCATATAATTGATCTTTGATACAAATTCAATCTCATTGGTGCTATCAACTTCCGGGAAAATAGTTTTGGGCGAATAATCACTGGCCACAAGAATGGTTCTTAAATTGGTTTGATTGTCAAAGGTATGGGTCCAATTCAAAGTTCCATTCAACGTCCTAAAATCATATTGATTGGTCTGAGCATTTATGTTCTGGATTTTTGTAATCAAATCCAATTGATAAAAATCCCTACTGTAAAATCCTGTGAAAGTAACCTGATCATCAGGGGTTGGCAGGTATAGCAATTTTAATGTGCTGTCATAAAAGTTGGCCTTGGTATCTTTTAAACGTTCAGAAACGAGCGGAAGTAAAAAATCGGTAAATCCTGCCCTTACTCCCATATTCATCATTAACTTATCCTTAATCAATGGGGTTTCGATGGATAATCTGCTAGACACCAGCCCTATACCCCCGGATATCTTGATTTTGTCAACATAGGGATTTTTTACTTTTATATCCATAACCGATGTTATTCTGCCACCATATCTAGCAGGAATATTGGCCCTATACAGATCTACGCTTGACAATACATCAGGGGTGAAAACCGAAAACAACCCAAAAAGATGTGTTGGATTGAATACGGGAGCATAATCGAACAACATTAAATTTTGATCTAGGGCACCTCCACGAACCGATAGTCCGTTGCTTATTTCCCCAGCGTTATTGACCCCTGCCAGAAGGGTCATTCCACGAAGCACGTCATATTCACCGATTGCCGCAGGAATTTTTTTCAACTCTTTTGCCTCTAATTGCAAGGCTCCCATTTGTGGAAGTTCAAGGTTTTCATTGATTCTCTTTGCCCGTACAATGACTTCGGACAATTCTTCTTGTTCCTCGAACAAATACACTTTCAGGGATAAGGTCTTATCCAAAACCAAGGTTTGAATGTCATCTCTAAAACCGATATAAGTGATATTTACGGAATAGCTGTCTTGGGGTAAGGAAATGGAAAATTTGCCTTCTTTATCTGTAATACCACCACAAGCACAAGGTGTTATAGCAACCTCAGCATTCTCTAATGGCAATCCTGTTGTACCATCTAGAATCTCCAATGACAGATTATGTTCCTGTGACCAGGTAATTGTAATCGAAAATAACAATATAAAAAACAAATAATGCCCTATGGTAGTTTTCATAAATACATTTGGTAAAATTAATTTTCTATCCATCCATTAGGAGCAATAGCTGTTCTATATCTACTTTCCTCACAAGCTACATAAGTAGTTGCAGGCAGTGGATAGGGCGTTGGAAAAGTAGGTTCGAAAACCAAAGGGTCATTTCGTTCCAAGATATTTTCTACAATGCTATTTCGATCTATATAGATGAATTTGGTCACACTAGCTGCTGCGGTAAATCTTCCTAGAACGAAGTCTTCAGAGTCATTCACATTTATCATATTACCAACAAGCGCGGCAGGAGGTGGCGCATTAAATCCGCTATTGTTGTCTACAATATCCTTTAAAATTCGGTAATATTCATAGGCAGCCGGAGTTAAGGAAAATTGCTGAAGCTCTACAACCATATTCTCTTTGGTGTATAAGGGAATGTCCGCCACAGGCAAATCTGTAGTTGTTTTGCCATTGGAAAACATATCATCAAAAATATTGACTTGTTCAGGAAAACGAATTCGCCAACACCCTGTTTCACACAAGTAGTTGAAGTAAGGAGGAGTAGGAATAGGTGTTTTCCCACACTCTCCATTTCTTAAAATCCCATCATAACACGTATTACAAACTACTAAGTTTTCAAACGAACGAAAGGTCCAATAATAAAAATTTTCTTGATTTGCGGGATCATCAAAAGTCACCGATATACTATGTCCAGGCTCAAACTTCCCTGAGCTTTCATTAAATCTTAATTCGGGATCATAATCTGCTTTTATTTCAGACAACCCTACCGGTTCAAGAACCAATTCTGGCGCAGATTGAATCTGAGTGCCATCAACTAAGGTAATGTGCAACTCCCATCGGTCGCCAACGGCTGCTTTAAATTCAGAGGGTGGTACATAAGCCCCTTCTTGCTCAACTAGCTGAATAATTTGACCTGAGTCTGCATTTTCAAAGGATACTATTGCTCCTTCCTCGAATTTTGTCTTATTGACCCCAAAATCCGATATTGATTTGTTAATAACAACATAAGACCCTCCCAGGGAGGTTGACGCAAAACCCTCAACAAAAATCAAGCCTTCCCTAAATTCAAATTGAGGTTCTACTGGATCTGTACAGCTGAAAAACAAAATGGAAAATAAAACGACAATGACAATTCTGCTTGATAACATAGTATTTATGCAAGACATAGATGAAAAATAGTTAAACGCTAAATATACTTTTGTTTTCTTGAAAAGAGCTATCAATGTTCTAAAAAAGAAGGTTTTTTTAAAAATAACACCTCTGTTTGTTAATTTCATACTAAACACCTTACTCAATAGCGCAAATAAAATTTTTCCAAATAGTATCACATCTACCTAAATATTTTAGGTGTCAATTAACCCAATCATTTGGCATAATCGATGTTCTTAGCCGACTTTCTTGACACGGTGCATAAATGACTATGGGCGAAGGCGTTTCATCTTCTTCGACCGAATTAATTATCCTCGCCTCTAACTGCGGCTCCTCAATAAATATTCGCTCGATGAAAGCCGATTTTTTAGAAGCTGAAGCGGCAATAAACATCCCTAAAACAAATTCTTCATTATCATTCGTATTATAAATATTACCTATCAAAGGTGCAGGCAAAGGGGAATTAAAACCGCTATTATTGTCAACAATATCTTTTAAGGTCTGCAGGTATCTAAACGCGTTCGGGGATATTGAAAATTGCTGTAATTCTACCAAGATATTGTCATTGGTAAAAAGGAGAACCTCCCCTACCTGAAGATTACTGATAGTTGTCCCATTTGTAAATTCATCCGAAAATATTATAATTTCATCACTATATCTGACTCTCCAGCAATCGACTTGGCAAGAATAGGTGTAACGGGGCTTTCGAGGAGGAATGACAATCGTCGGGTTTGTTTCACATTCCCCGTTCCTGAAAATACCCTCAAAACATTCTTTACAATATATTAGCTTTTCAAAAGAACGAAATCTCCAATAGTAATAATTCTCTTCTTTTTTAGGATCATCAAAACTTATCATAATAGAATGCCCTGGCACAAAACGATTATAAGAATTCTCAAAACTCAACTCAGGATCATACTTTATTTTCAATTCAACTATTTCAACCGGTCCTGATAAAATTTCCGGCTCTGACCTATATTCTTTTCCATTGGGAAGTAATACCCTTAATTCCCATTGTTCGCCAATTTTGGCTGCAAAATCCGGGGAAGGAATATAAGTATTTTCATCCTCAACTAAGTCCACAACAATTCCACTCTTGGTATTTATGAACGAGACTTGGGCATCGCTTACAAAAACACTTTTGTTCACCCCAAATTCGGAAAATGATTCGGTCACTTTGACGTAGGAAGTTTCTGCGATATCCGTAATTAATGCATCAACATAAACTAGGCCCTCTTTGTATTCAAATTGGGGCTCTACAGGATCAGAACAGCTAGTAAAACAAATAGATAACAAAACCGCAATAGCAGTTATATGTGAGAATTCCCTCCCAATAAAAGGCATGTCAAGTGTTTAGTTGAGCCTAATATACTCAGATTTGACCGAATAAGATTCCAATGGCTATTAAATCATCTGATTGAATAAAACAATATGGCTTTTACCGCCTTTTATAGAATTGATGTACAAAAAAAAGTACCAGTGCTAGCGCAATGGAGCTTTTTTATTCAATTTTAATCCTACCTTCTCACGAATACCAAGTGCCCACCATCATTAAAGTTGGGAATATCCAGGTCAGCGGCATTAATGGTCATTGTATCACCATCTATGGCAACATCTACCGTGATAGTTTCGCCAATGCCATCGTCAATAACCAATACCTCTCCATCGAAAGTATAGGTCCTTGATTCAATATCACTTTCAGTAGGACAAGGAATTTCTAATCCAGTATTGGATGAGTTAACGCTTATTTCAATATAATTTGACGAGTTCTTAGCGGTAACACTCAAATCACTACTGAAGGTAAAGGTAAGAATATAGCAATCCTTGGCTGTCAGAAAATTCAAAATATCCCTCCCATTCTTTGCATCATCGCTTGCCGTATTATCGTCTATCACAAACTCAGTGGCATCCCATGCTCCTTCAATCGAGTTAGCATCTGCCATATCGCTATCCTTATCTGAAGAGCAAGAAATAACCAGAAATGCCCCTAATACTAATAATAAAGAATGTCTTTTCATCATTTTGCAGTTTTGTTCTTATAATAAGGCCATAACGTCAAAATGACCAAATTATTATAAACAATCCAGACCTACTTTATAAAATAAAACGACACGTTGCTTTTACAAGGAATATGTTTTGTGGTTTTTCATTACTGAACACATAACTTCCAAATCATAGAAAAGCCCCTCTTGAGGGTTTCCTGATTGGGACAAATCCCGTGACCATACCAAATAAATCTCCAAACTTGGGATATATTCCCAACGCACTACCAGGTTAGACCTAAATTGCACAAAAGAGAAGTCGGGGTCGTCAAAATTAAAATCAACATCGCCGTCCAAATTATCATCAACCGAATAGATTTCATCGGTCAGGGATATCTGATTATTCTGAAATGTTGTAATCCTATCATTAAATGTATTGGCCATAGGGTTGGTCACTTCTTTGAAGTTTGTATAACGCCCTCTAGAAATAAAAGGCTGGCCCCAATATTGGATTGTAAGGTTAGGATTTATGGTATAATTGAAATGTAATGACATACTTAAAGTCCTTTGACCCACTTCACCATTGGGATATCTGGACGTGCCGTTCACATCAATATTGTCAATATACTGCAACTTGTCTTTGTTTATTCCATACTCTGGAGATGCCGAGATACGAAGCGTATTAAAAGACTGGCATGTAAGCCCGAATTGCAGATTTAGGAACTATATGAACCTTCCGCAACTTTACTTCCGCTATGAAAAAGATTGAATCTCAATTTTTTTCGCCTGCCCATATTTATACCATTCCAAAATGTGAAATGGGAGATTTCTTTAATCTAGGACCGCCCCTAAGGGTAAAATTTGAGTATTTAATTACTTCATAATTAACACCAAGGTTTGTGAACCAGTTGCTTTTCCAATTTCGCCAACTATTCGTATTAAACATTAAACTATTGTGATTGCCGCCAAAATCCCAAACTCTCCAGTGATTGTAATTTATCCTCTCTTTTCAAAAGGTATTGTCCGATTTTAAAGTCTGGTATCCAATACAGGTATAATGTCTTATGTCATCAGACCGTCTTTGAAAATTGATATTGTTCAATTCAAGTTCAGGGAGGGGCAATCGGGATTAAGAGCCTGTTTAAATTTTATCCTTCGGTTTTGTTATGGCTCTTTTTCCGCTACTTTTCGTTAACAAAATACTCACTTGACATTGCCAAACTGCGTTTTTGAAGCCTCAATTGACGAAAAAGTAGTGTATAACAAATTTCAAAAACAAAATTATAACAGGCTCTAAGGGCCAAAAAAAATAATCGGAAATAAGGATTTGTATTTATACATAATAATTGTACATTTGCACCCCGTTTAACGGGATTGAAGTGTTTAATCAATAAAAACATTAGTGTGGACACATTAAGTTACAAGACTATTTCTGCCAATAGGGCGACTGTAAACAAGCAGTGGTTATTGGTCGATGCCGAAGGAGAAACATTAGGTCGTATGGCCTCTAAAGTTGCCAAATTACTTAGAGGCAAGCACAAACCTAATTTTACTCCCCATGTAGATTGCGGAGATAATGTGGTTGTAATCAATGCAGAAAAAATTACTCTTTCCGGAAACAAATGGGAAAGCAAAACCTATAATCGGTATACAGGTTATCCAGGGGGTCAACGCACTACGTCTGTCATGCAGATGTTGGAAAAAACCCCAGGACGCATTGTTGAAAAGGCTATTAAAGGTATGTTACCAAAAAACAGATTGGGTGCTGAGCTTTTCAGAAACTTAAAAGTTTACGTAGGCCCTAACCACGATCAAGAAGCCCAAAAACCAACCGCAATAAATTTAAACGACCTTAAATAATGGAAGTAATTCACAAAATCGGTAGAAGAAAGACTGCTGTAGCACGTATTTACCTTTCAGAAGGCAAAGGAAACATTACTGTTAATCAAAGGGATATAAATGACTATTTCCCAACTGCCACACTTCAATATAAAGTAAAACAAGCATTTACATTGACCAGCACGGAAGACAACTACGATGTTAAGGTAAATGTTTATGGTGGGGGGATTACTGGACAAGCTGAAGCAATTAGATTAGCTCTTGCTAGGGCCATCTGTGAAATCAACGAGGAAAATAGGGCTGTTCTTAAACCTGAAGGTCTTTTAACAAGAGACCCTAGAATGGTTGAACGTAAAAAATTCGGGCAGAAGAAGGCTCGTAAGAAGTTCCAGTTCTCAAAACGTTAATATCAGAATTATCAAGGTGCTCTTCAAAGAGCACCTTTATTATATTTTTAACTAGTTCATTGAAAGTCTCTTCTCGAGACAATTAAAAAATCCCTTTTCCCGTCTTTGACGGAATGTTTCTTCAGGTAAGGCCTGAGAAAATCAAGGGTAAATTAGTTTAGCATCTAAATATCGGAGGCTTCTGGCGCATTTCAGATACCACTCCAATATTGCTAATTCAAAAGAACGTAAACTAAATTTAAAATGGCGAAAGTCGAAGTAAAAGAATTATTGGAAGCAGGTGTGCATTTTGGACACCTTACAAGAAAATGGAATCCCAACATGGCTCCCTACATCTACATGGAGCGTAACGGAATCCACGTTATCAATCTTTACAAAACCGTTGCAAAATTAGATGAGGCTAATGAAGCCCTTAAAAAAATTGCAGCATCTGGCCGAAAAATACTTTTTGTGGCCACAAAAAAACAAGCAAAGGATATTGTTGCCGAAAAAGTAGCCAAGGTAAACATGCCCTATATTACTGAAAGATGGCCGGGCGGAATGTTAACCAACTTTGTGACCATTCGTAAAGCCGTTAAGAAAATGGCTTCAATCGATAGAATGAAGAAAGACGGAACCTTTCTAACCCTTTCCAAAAAGGAAAGACTACAGGTTGATCGACTTCGTGCAAAATTGGAAAAAAACCTAGGGTCAATTTCAGACATGACCCGCTTGCCAGGTGCATTATTCATTGTTGATACGATGAGAGAGCATATTGCCGTAAAGGAAGCCCAAAAATTGAACATCCCCATTTTTGCGATGGTAGATACCAACTGTGACCCTAGGGATATAGATTTTGTTGTACCATCCAATGATGATGCTTCCAAATCTATCGAAGTAATAATGACACAGATAACCGATGCTGTTGCTGAAGGATTGGCAGATCGTAAAGCTGAAAAAGTTGCCGATACCCCTAAAGCAAAAACTGAGGATGCGCCAAAGACAAAAACTGAAGATGCACCAAAAACTGAGGCAGCAACTGTAGAAGCCCCGAAGAAGGTCGTTGAAAAAAAAGCAGCTGAAAGCGTTGCAGAAGTAAAAGAGGAGAAATCAGTAGAGGAAGCTCCTAAAAAGGCAAAAAAAGCCAGTGCTAAAGGTGATGATCTTACTAAAATTGAAGGTATCGGACCAAAAGCTGCTGAAGCCATTGTAAGTGCGGGTATTACATCCTATGCTGATTTGGCGGTTGCAAAATCAGACAAAATCAAGGAAATAATCACAGAGGCCAGCTCAAGAATGGCTCACCTAGACCCAACTTCTTGGCCCAAACAAGCGAAAATGGCAGCTGATGGCAAATGGGATGAGCTAAAAGAATGGCAAGAAAACACCAAAGGTGGTGTTGAATAGGTTTGATTGAGTATGCTTTCAATCAAATAATTAAAATTGACATAAACAAAAAAACAAATAAAATGGCTAAAATTACCGCCGCAGAAGTAAATAAACTAAGGAAGACCACTGGAGCAGGAATGATGGACTGTAAAAATGCATTGGTCGAAGCAGACGGGGATTTCGAAAAAGCTATCGAAATACTACGTAAGAAAGGACAAAAAGTTGCAGCAAAAAGAGCTGACAGGGATTCCTCTGAAGGTGCCGCAATCGCTAAAGTAAATTCAGATAGTACGTCTGGTGTTATAATTTCATTGAATTGTGAAACCGATTTTGTTGCAAAAAATGATGGCTTTGTTACCTTGGCAAACGAATTGGCCGATTTGGCCCTTGGCTACGATAGCAAAGCTGATTTTCTAGCTGCAAGTTTCAATGGGCTGTCTGTACAGGAAAAACTTACCGAACAAACAGGAGTTATCGGTGAAAAAATCGAAATTGGTGGGTTTAGTAAGCTAAACGCGGCATTTGTAGGCTCATATATTCATGCAGGAAACAAAATCGCCACTTTAGTCGGACTTTCTGAAG
The DNA here is from genome assembly GCA_023141835.1 of Maribacter sp. Lineage (GTDB taxonomy): Bacteria > Bacteroidota > Bacteroidia > Flavobacteriales > Flavobacteriaceae > Maribacter_A. The sequence goes on from JAGLKG010000160.1 coordinate 12,489, forward strand.
CCGTTGATGGTGCAGCTGTTGCCGCAAAAGATGTTGCTATGCAGGCCGCCGCCATGAACCCGGTTGCCTTAAATGAAGATGGGGTTGACCAATCAGTAATTGACAAGGAAATTGAAATTGCTAAAGATCAATTGCGCCAAGAAGGAAAGCCAGAAGCCATGCTAGACAATATTGCAAAGGGCAAACTTAAAAGATTCTTCAAGGACAATACTTTGGTGAATCAAAATTTCATCAAAGATAGCAAGCAAAGTGTAGCGCAATATGTAAAATCTGTTGACGCTGAATTGGTCGTTACCGGATTCGAAAGAGTTGCACTAGGTTAGGAAATAGACCAAACTGAATTTAAAACCGTCTTGACAGTAATGTTAGGACGGTTTTTTATTTCCAATCTGTTTTTTCCAATTCAAATAGTTCATTGGCCAGGACATCAAAAACCTCTGACAACCGCTAAGAAAGAACCGTAGAGGGAACATATTTCCCAAGTGGATATAAAATTCTCCCTATCTCCTAAGCCAGGCCTTCTTTAGTCTAATTTGCGAATCATCTGCATTCTCTTCAATGGGGACTATAGTTTCCACATCAAGCATTGGGGTGCCAACTTTCCCTTCTAAATTGATTTCTTCTTCTCCACGCTTCACTACCATTGAAATATTAGTTTCAGAGGTCCAATTCCGGCTTTGAAATAGTATAGACCTCATGGCTTCCAAATCTATCGGTATACCGTTGATGCTCTTGATAACATCGCCCCCCGCAGCCCCTAAATCGGTTAAAAAACTATTCAATGCAATTCCTTTTCTAATAAAAATGGCATTACCATTCGATTGGTCAACATCTATAAAGGGAATATCACCATCCAAAAAATACCCCGATGATTTTTTAGTTTCTGCGGTCATCAATCCAACTTTTGTTAAATATGTATTGTAATCAATTGGGGTATTCCCTATAACATGGCTGTCAAAAAAGGTGCGTACCTCAGGGTATGTCATGGCCACTATTTCATCTATCAGGGTATCATCCTGGAACGGTGTGTTGTTGTCGTATTTTTTAGAAAGTTCTTTCATCAACCATAACACGCCGCGCTCACCCTTGCTCAATTCCCTTAGTGTAATATCCAATGCCATATTAATCAACGCTCCTTTTTCATATACATTTGCATAATTATCCTCATAAGGTTTACTTAGAATGTTCTTACTCATCACGGTAAAAGACATGGCATCATCATAGGACCTTGCATTGTTTATCTTGCCCATCATTCGTTTATAGAACTCGGTTTCATCAATTAATCCTTGTTGAATTTGGAACAAGTTGGCGAAATACTCCGTCGTCCCTTCATACATCCAAAGGTGCTGGGACATTTTTGGGTCATTGAAATCAAAATATTGGATTTCCTTGGAATGCACGTTCAATGGCGTTACAATGTGAAAAAACTCGTGCGAGACCACATCTACCATAGCTTGTTCAAGGCGATCTTTTGATAGCGCTTCGGGCAATACCACTACGGTAGACGTATGATGTTCCAAAGCACCAAAGCCAGATGCGTCATTGGACTCCATTGTAGACAGGTAAAGAAGAATATTATACTCCTTTGTGCCATCTATTTCACCCAAAAAGGCCTTTTGGGCCGTCATCATCTTTTCCATACGGTCTTTCAGGACAGTAGCAGTGTACATGTCATTAGGCGAATACACGCTTAACGTAATAGTAATGTCATTAACCATAAATGATTCTGCATTGGATTTTGTATAAAGAATGGGGTTGTCAATGATTTCGAAGTATCGGCCAGCAAAAAACACATCAGTTGAAGGTACAGCATTGTTAGCCTTTTTTAGCAACGAAGTTGTTGATTGCATGTCTGTAGGTCTCTTGATCGTCAATGCATAAGGTACCTCCTTAAATCCGTCAAAATACCCAACAAAGCCATGAAGATTGAGCATAAAATTTTGATCCTTAAGAATATTGGTTCCAGCAGGTGAGAATACCGCTTCACCAATTTCGCTTTCGGTATCATATGTATCATTCACATAATAAGTGACCCTATCCAACCTTTTCCCATTAGGGATACTCCAAGTATTATCATCTTCCTTGATAAAGGCAAGTTCCTTTCCGTTATAACTATAAGCCTTAAAACCTTCAATATATTTTCCGTAATTATCTTCGCTATAAGTTCCCGGTATGGTTTTCGGTACGTAAAAGACAATATCATCCGTGGTAAATGCACCAGGGTCTATCACAACCTTTACTTTGTCATCTACAATATCAACCAAATCCAAAACTACGGCTATTGGACCCTTATCGGCGGTCTCCAACGTCTTAATAGACCCGCAACTATAAAATATAAGCCCGCAAAAGGCAACTAAAACAACTTTCCTCATTGTATTCGATTTTTTAAAATTGATGAAAACCCCTAATTTTATCAGGCGATACAAGATTATAAAATTCGGGACACCCTATCATCAAAATTATGAAATAATTTATGAATTTTTATGGCGCCCTTCAAGCCGGCTTCGTAAGTTTTTTTGATTATTTTTGCTGGAAACAATTCCACAACATGCATTACAACAGAATACTTTTAAAACTTAGTGGTGAAGCTCTAATGGGCGAAAAACAATATGGTATAGATGCCAAAAGACTCTCGGAATATGCAGAGGAAATAAAGGGAGTTGTTGATAAGGGAATGCAAGTAGCCATTGTTATTGGTGGTGGAAACATTTTTCGAGGACTTGCAGGTGCAAGTCATGGAATGGATCGTGTCCAAGGTGATTACATGGGTATGTTGGCAACGGTTATCAATGGCCTTGCGCTTCAAAGCGCATTAGAGATCGCAGGTGTTGAAACCAGGCTACAATCTGCCATAAAAATCAACGAAGTGGCCGAACCCTTTATTCGAAGGCGCGCCATGAGACATCTTGAAAAAGGCAGGGTCGTGATTTTTGGGGGAGGAACTGGAAACCCTTATTTCACAACGGATTCTGCGGCAGTACTCAGGGCTATTGAAATCGAAGCCGATGTAATCCTAAAAGGTACCCGCGTTGATGGCATTTACACCTCAGATCCCGAAAAAAACAAAGATGCCACGAAATTTGATTCCATTTCATTTAACGATGTATTACAAAAAGGGCTAAAGGTCATGGATACTACGGCATTCACCTTGAGTCAAGAAAACGAGCTTCCCATCATCGTTTTTGACATGAACAAGAAAGGGAATTTATTACGGGTGCTCGATGGAGAGAATGTGGGAACAAAAGTAAATCTTTAGTTTTGGTATAATTTGTGTTAGATTGATTTAAAGCTTACGTTATGAACGAAGAAATTGCATTTATTTTAGACGCTTCCAAAGAAAGCATGGATGCGGCCATTACCCATCTAGAAAAGGAGTTTATCAAAATACGGGCAGGTAAGGCAAGTCCGGCCATGCTTTCATCCGTTATGGTTGAGTATTACGGCTCCCTTACCCCATTATCCCAGGTGGCAAATATAAATACCCCGGATGGCAGGACCCTATCGGTTCAACCTTGGGAAAAGGCAATGCTTCAAGAAATCGAGAAGGCAATAATGAACGCCAATTTAGGATTCAATCCTATGAACAATGGGGACTTCGTGATAATCAATGTACCACCCTTGACCGAAGAGCGGCGATTACAGTTGGCCAAACAGGCAAAGGCCGAGGCTGAACACGCCAAGGTCGGCGTTCGTAATGCCAGACAAGAAGCCAATAAAGAAATACGTGATTTGGACGCCTCAGAAGATTTACAGAAAAATGCAGAGTTCGACATTCAAGACCTTACCGATAAATTTACTAAAAAGATTGAGGATTTTCTTGCCGCCAAAGAGGCAGAAATCATGAAAGTATAGGTTTGTTCACTTAATTATGACATTAAGGATAAAGCGACCCATCAGGTCGCTTTTTTTATTTGGAGTGCGAAGTTTTCAAAATTTATTTAAGCATCGCTTTATAGGAAGACAGCAGATCATTCTTTACCTTTGCGCTCGTAAAAAAGACCCGTAAAGTAACGGGTTTTAATTCAAACCAACTGCAGCGGAATATACCTGAGGTCTTTTCCTGTAGAAGTCTCATTAAAAATGGTAGCTAAACTAACACAAGGCTTTTGGGCTGTAACTGCCCGGGTAATTCTAAGGAATAGAATTCTAATTCTATTATTGATAGCGGCCTTTACCGTTTTTATGGCCATGCAATGGGAAAATATGCGTTTCAGCAATTCCCAAGCCAATTTACTGCCAGATGACCACCCATTGAATCTGGAATATCAAGATTTTTTAAAACTATTCGGGGAGGAAGGTAATGCCGTGGTATTCGCGGTTAACGATAGCGCCCTTTATTCACCTACAAATTTCAATCGGTGGAATAAATTAAGTAAGCAATTAGGTGCATTCCCCGAGGTCGACTTTGTTTTATCCACTGACAATTTACAAGAATTGATCAAAGACAAGGAAAAACAGGAATTTGTTCTTGAGTCTTTCATTAAAGCTGAAATTAATACACAAAAAGAAGTAGACACCCTTGTGAACCATCTGTTCAATGACCTACCTTTTTACGACAATCTTCTGTTCAATAAGGAAAGTCGAACCGTACGAACTGTAATGTATTTAGACAAGGACATTGTTAATACTTCTGTTCGCAAGGATTTTATTTTAAGGGACCTGGCCAGTCTTGTCGATAATTTTGAAAATGAAACTGGGTTAGACGTTCATATTTCTGGAATGCCCTATATACGGACCATGAATTCCCAAAATATTATCGATGAGATCGGGAAATTCATATTGGCGGCACTTGGTGTAACCTCCCTGATTTTTTTCTTCTTTTTTAGAAGCGTCAGGGCCACCTTCATTTCGATGTTCGTTGTAATCATTGGCGTTATGTGGGCATTCGGTATTTTGGGCCTATTACAATACGAAATAACCGTTTTAACAGCTTTGATTCCACCACTCATTATCGTTATAGGAATCCCCAACTGTATTTTTCTAATAAACAAATATCAACAAGAGGTTAAGAAGCATGGAAATCAAGCTCTTTCCTTACAGCGGGTAATTTCAAAAATTGGCAATGCCACGCTAATGACAAATGTGACCACGGCTTCTGGGTTCGCCACATTTATAATCACAGATAGTAAATTATTAAAGGAGTTTGGTATAGTTGCTTCTATAAATATCATTGGAATTTTCATAATATCCCTATTAATCATTCCGATTATCTATAGTTTCATGCCCTTGCCAAAGACAAAACATTTAAAACATCTTAACAAAAAATGGATCGATGCTTTTGTCAATTGGATGGAGCGTATCGTTCGGGAAAAGCGGATTTCTGTCTATATTACCTCTATAATTCTTTTGGTGGTAAGTATTATCGGAATCTATCAAATAGACATATCGGGAAGCCCTATAGAAGATATGCCAAAAAAAGCTGATTTTTTTAAGGATATTCGATTTTTTGAAAAAGAATTTGATGGTATAATGCCGGTTGAAATCGTAGTGGACACCAAAAGACCTAAAGGAGTTTTAAAGCCGGCCACTCTTAAAAGAATGGATCAATTGGGTAATGTGATCGATGAGATTCCAGAGCTATCCAAACCAGTCTCCGTGGTTAATTTGGTCAAATATTCCAAACAAGCTTTTTACAATGGCATTCCCAAGTATTATCAATTACCAACCACTCAAGAGAACAACTTTATTATGGATGTTGCCCGAAAATCATCGGATAATGGCAATCTCCTAAAAAGTTTTGTTGATAGTACTGGACAAATGGCAAGGATCACAACCTTTATGAAAGATGTGAAAACAGACCGAATGGAGGACATCGAGGCCCGTCTCTTGGAAAATATCGCCAAAATATTTCCAGAAGAAAGGTATAGTGTCTATATGACCGGTAGCGCATTGCTTTTCTTGAAAGGAACCAAATATCTAGTCAAAAATCTCATTCTATCGCTGGCCTTTGCCATTTTCTTAATAGCTCTTTTCATGGCCTACCTTTTCAGGTCATTTAGAATGATAATAATTTCACTCATTCCCAATTTACTTCCTTTGGTAGTTACAGCTGGAGTAATGGGTTTTGTTGGCGTTCCCATAAAACCCTCGACGATTTTGGTTTTCAGCATAGCCTTTGGCATTTCAGTTGATGATACAATACACTTCTTGGCCAAGTATAGACAGGAATTGACTGCGAGTCGTTGGCATATTAAAAATTCAGTCTATGCCGCATTGCGGGAAACCGGAGTAAGCATGTTCTACACTTCGATAGTTCTTTTCTTTGGATTTTCCGTTTTTGTAATTTCTGATTTTGGTGGCACTGTCGCATTAGGCGCTTTGGTTTCGGCCACACTAATGTTCGCCATGCTTGCCAATCTCATATTACTACCATCCTTACTCCTGTCCCTTGAGAGAAGTATTGCAAACAAAGAGGTTTTGCGCAAACCTCAAATAGATATTCTTCCAAAAGAAGAACTCAATACAAAGGACTAGGAAGAATAATGCACATAACATAGGCTTTTAAACATTTCGAAAGTCGATTCTTTTTACCCAAAAGGCTATCTTTGCCCTTTTAATTTTTATTTGATTTAAAATGAAATCTTCAAATGTAAAAGAACTTCTTTCCTCTGCTCCAAAGCATCAGGAAGTTGTGGTGAATGGCTGGGTAAGGACCTTTAGAAGCAATAGGTTTATTGCGCTAAACGATGGGTCAACAATCAACAACATTCAATGCGTTGTTGATTTCGAGAATTTTGGAGAAGGTTTGCTAGGGCAAATCACTACAGGTGCGGCGTTAAAAATCAGCGGCACATTGGTAGAGAGCCAAGGAAAAGGGCAAAGTGTTGAAATCCAGGTCAAGGATATTTATGTTCATGGTGGTGCCGACCCAGAGGAATATCCCATTCAACCAAAAAAACATTCATTGGAATTCTTACGCGAAAAAGCACATCTCAGGATACGTACTAACACCTTTGCCGCAATTATGCGTGTGCGTTCAGCACTATCTTTCGCCATTCACCAATATTTCAGACAAAATAATTTCTATTATTTCCACGCACCCATTGTTACAGGTTCTGATGCTGAAGGAGCTGGGGAAATGTTTCGTGTTACGACATTAGACGGTAAAAACCCTCCTTTGAATGAAGAAGGCGAAATTAACTATAGAGAAGACTTTTTTGGGAAAGAAACCAATTTAACTGTCTCTGGCCAATTAGAGGCAGAAGCCTACGCCATGGGATTGGGAAAAGTTTACACATTCGGACCAACCTTTAGAGCAGAAAATTCCAACACATCAAGACACTTAGCAGAATTCTGGATGATTGAGCCCGAAATGGCCTTTTACGATTTGGATGCCAATATGGATTTGGCCGAGGACTTCATTAAAAGTGTAATCAAGTATATTCTTGAAAATTGTGAAGAAGACCTGCAATTCTTGGAAAAACGATTACTGGATGAGGAAAAGACCAAACCCCAAGCAGAGCGTAGTGAAATGGCCTTGATTGAGAAGTTGAAATTTGTTTCGGGCAATGGTTTCAAACGAGTTACATATACCGAAGCCATAGATATTCTTCGCAACAGTAAACCCAATAAAAAGAAGAAATTTAAGTATCCTATTGACGAGTGGGGTACGGACCTACAAAGTGAACATGAACGCTTCTTGGTTGAAAAACATTTTAAATGTCCTGTTATTTTGTATGATTATCCAGCTAAAATAAAAGCCTTTTATATGCGCCTAAATGAGGATGGGAAAACCGTTCGTGCCATGGATATTCTTTTCCCTGGAATAGGTGAAATCGTAGGGGGATCACAGCGAGAAGAACGTTTGGACGTTTTGAGGGATAAAATTGCAGATTTAGGTATTGATGAAGAAGAACTTTGGTGGTATCTTGATTTGCGAAAATTTGGCTCGGCCATACATAGTGGATTTGGTCTAGGCTTTGAGCGTCTGGTTCTTTTTGCCACTGGCATGGGCAATATCAGGGATGTTATTCCATTTCCAAGAACACCGCAAAATGCCGAGTTCTAATCTGAAATCGCTAACTTTATAAGATAGACAACTAACCCCAATGCTTAAACAACATTTACAGTTTAAACTATCTCAAAAACTCTCCCCTCAACAAATTCAGTTGATGAAGTTGATACAATTGCCTACCCAGGCATTTGAACAGCGACTAAAACAGGAACTTGAAGAAAACCCCGCACTGGAAGGCGGTAAGGAAGAGAACGATGCTATAGCTGATGAATTCGATGAGCTCTATGACAATGATGCAGAAGGGGAAAATATCAATACGGAAGACATCAATATCGATGAATATTTGAGTGATGATGAGATTCCCGATTATCGTACCAAAGCAAACAACTATAGTGCGGATGATGACGAGAAAAGCATACCATATGCAGCTGGAACCTCGTTCAATCAATACCTGATCAACCAGCTAACTACCGTCTATCTAAATGAGCAAGAATGGGGCATCGCAGAGTTTCTTGTCGGCAGTGTTGATGAAAGTGGATATATTCGCCGTCCTTTATCCGATATAATGGATGACCTTGCATTTACACAGAACATATACACTGATGAGAAAACCATTGAATCTGTTCTCAAAATGGTCCAGGAATTGGATCCGCCCGGAGTTGCCGCAAGATCATTGGAAGAATGCTTGATCGTTCAACTAAAAAGAAAGGAAATAAATCCAAATATCGAAAAAGCCATTTTGATTTTGGAAAAGTCATTTGAACAGTTTAGCAAAAAACACTATAAGAAGCTAATCCAAAAGCACAATATTACCGAGGAAGAACTAAGGAATGCCATTTCGGAAATAGAAAAGCTAAATCCTAAGCCTGGTGGATCTTATGCAGGAAATAATAGGATTGTTGAGCATGTTGTTCCAGATTTTTCGATAAAAATCGTGGATGGGAAACTTGAGCTTACATTAAATGGCAGAAATGCCCCAGAATTACATGTGTCCAAGGAATATAACAATATGCTAAGAGGCTTCAAGGACTCTAAGGAGAAGTCAAAATCCCAAAAAGACACTGTCATGTTCATCAAACAAAAATTGGACGCTGCTAAATGGTTCATCGATGCCATCAAACAGAGGCAGCAGACGTTGTTCATTACAATGAATGCAATTATGCAATATCAGAAAGAGTATTTCTTAACCGGTGATGAGCGCAATCTGCGCCCTATGATCTTAAAGAATATTGCGGATCAAATACAAATGGATGTATCTACCGTCTCCAGAGTGGCCAATAGCAAATATGTAGATACTCCTTACGGAACAAAATTGATCAAGGAGTATTTTTCCGAATCCATGAAGAATGAACAGGGTGAAGATGTCTCGACAAAAGAAATAAAAAAGATACTTGAAACGGTTATCACTAACGAGTTGAAGAAAAAACCCCTTACCGATGATAGACTGGCCGCAATACTAAAAGAGAAAGGGTATCCAATCGCAAGAAGAACAATTGCAAAATATAGAGAGCAACTTGGAATACCGGTAGCCAGATTACGAAAGCAGATATAATGGGGTATTTTCTCAAGATAGTCTCATACATCTTCCACCCACTATTCATCCCTATTGCTGGGACTATTGCCTATTTTCAAATTACCCCCAAATATAGCCCCTTGGAATTACTAGGGGGAAATATGTTGCCCATATTCATTTTGACTGTGATTATCCCTATAATTTCATTTCTAATCCTTAGGAATATTGGTATCGTACATTCCATTCAATTACCAACCATAAAAGAGCGTAAATATCCTTTATACCTCAATCTGGTACTCCTCTTTATAGTTGTATACAAAGTAATTCCGAATAATTACATTATGGAGTTATATTACTTCTTTGTAGGGCTGATAATCGCCACTTTGGCCTCTATACTATTGTTGTTCTTTAAGGTCAAAAGCAGCATGCATCTTTTGGGGATGGGTAGCCTATTTATGTTCCTAACGAATCTAAGTGTTCATTTTGAAACAAACATAACCCTTTCCTTAAGTATTTTTATTTTATTGACCGGTTTGGTAACTACATCGAGGTTATACTTGAATGCCCATACCAAATCAGAAGTATTTATTGGGTTTTGTATTGGACTGATTTCACAACTTCTCACTGTCAAATACTGGCTATGACCAGCTGTTTAATTTAAAAATCAAGGAAAAGTTTCAGTTGTTTCTCCAACATAGGTGGTATAATTGATTTTCAGAACATTCACCTTTCGCAACCCTTCCTTTACATCAGAGATTAGTCCCATACTCGCCTTTTTATCCACTTTTAAAGCAACCGTAACGACACGCCTCGACTCAACAGGCATTTTGCTTATATGCCCTAAACGTACTGCCCCACTTCAGAAACTTTTGCATATTTATCATTGAGCTGAATTCTAGGTTCAGTTCCCCACGATTTCGGATAACTGCCGTTAGGTGTGCCGAGGTGCACATAAATAACCCTGTATTTATTTTCAATCTTTTTCACTTCGGTGACGGTTGGAAGTTCATTATCAACCCTTAATGGAATGTCTTTCATAACCGTAACCGTCATAAAAAGAATAGTAGTATAAAAACTATAACTAGCAATGAAGCCGTCGAGACTTCCAGTGCGTCAAGCATCTCTCGTTTATTGAATCTACTTATCATATATCTATTTGGTTTCCGATTCTGTAAATTTTAGAGGAAATAATTCTTTAATGTTCTTTATTTTACTTTTTAGATGTTCCGCTTCTTCAATGGTTATTGTCGGGTCTTTGTATTCAGATTCCAATGTTGCATAATCTTTTTGATAAAGTCTTTGCGCCTCTCTATTACGCAAATAGCCATAAGCTCTAAGTAACTCATTTTGAACTGAAATATATGCTCCATACTTAGTTTCGCGATTATTGCTTAAAGAAATTATAGCCTTTGAAGGAGCATCTGAGGAATTCGGATTTCTTTCTCCTTTGCAATAGCCACAATAAGCTGGGTGGTTATACGCAAAACCACCGTTATCTAAAAAAGCAATTGCCTTTTGCCTTAGATCAGTCAATTCAATTAAAACATCATCGACAAGTAACTGCCCATGATCATCTATAAGTACGCGCAGAATATTTCTTTCAAATACATCGGCGATCACCGGGTTTTTTTCAAGTTTTGGCAACATCCTGTCAATACCTACATCGGTCTCAATTGAAGTGGTAACCAAGAAAAATATCAATAGCAAAAAAGCAATATCCGCCATTGACCCTGCATTTACTCTTTGGATATTTGTTCGTTTACCCATACTAATACATTTAGGTTATTAAAATATAATACCTAGCAAGTAAGAACAGTATAGCAAGAGCACTGGGGCAGAAATTACAACTAAAACCATTTGTTTTTCTGCTTTGGTGACAGCAATATTTATGCCATTTATAGGATATAGAATATTAACCCAACACGTAGAGGCTTCAATTTTAAATCTTCGCCCTCAAAGACAACACCTTCTTCAAATAAATTCTTTAGAGAGTAGTACATATGAATATTGAATGTATTATAGCCAACGCTGAACATTAGTCCATATTGAAACTTTCGAACATCTGGGTTTTTGAATGAAGTTTTATTTTCGGCGGTAACCAATTTAGAACGCGAACCAAAAACATATCCCAGCTTTAGCCCAGAGTACACCCTCCAAAATTTATATTCTTCAGAAGTTGAGTCTCGCCATCTAACTTCTAAAGGCAGTTCAATCAAATGAGTTTCAAATTTACTCCGTTTTACTTGGGAGTCCCCTCTGGCTATCTCATATAAAATAGCACTATTCATTTCACTGGCCACCAAATTGGAATAATATGAATTGATGGCATACCCCAACCCCAACCCTAAGGCAAAAGTCCTTTTGGAATTAAGTGGAATATCCTTGATAATACCCCCTTGTAGGCCATAAGACAAATTTCTTTGCGTAAAATCAGTAGGTTTATCCAAAAGGAAATTATAGGTAATACCGAAATAAAATTGATCTTCCAGATAATTATTGTCCTTACTATTGTATCCCTGTATAGTCTGAGCGTATATACCAGTCACAAAAAGAACAAAAAAACACAGCATACACTTTTTCATGAATGTAAAATTAAATAAATAAAAAACGCCCTGATAAAATATCAAGGCGTTTTTTAAAGTTTGAAAAATCGTATTAACTATTGTAAATTATTGAAAGCATCACCATCATACGTGGTATAATTTACTTTAAGGGCATTTACCTTTCTTAACTCTTGCTTAATATCTGAAATCAACCCCATATTAGCATTTTTATCAACTTTAAGGGAAGTAGTCAAGACATTCTGCAATTCCTGTGATTTCTTGGCTCGTTCTGCCAAAATATAATCTCCAACAGCTGAAGGGTCAGCAAATTTGTCGTTCAACTGTATCTTAGGCTCGGTCCCAAAAACTTTTTGAAACTCCTGTGTGGGCTTACCCACATATATATAAATAACACGATCCTTTTTTTCCAACTTCTTAATTTCGTTAGCGTTAGGAAGAACGTTCTGTACTTTAAGAGAACTATCCTTCATAACGGTCACTGTCATGAAAAAGAATAGCAGCATAAAAACAATATCCGGCAGCGAAGCCGTTGACACTGGTGGTAATTCACCGCTTTTTTTCTTACTAAATTTAGACATATTTTACACTATTAGAATATTAATTAGTTCGAAGTGGTTTCAGCTTCAGACAGTTTTTGAGGAAATAAATCCTGTATTCTCTTAACCTTATCCTTCAAATCATCTTTGGCACTCTGTGCCGTTTCAGGATTCAAATATTCAGCCTCCATATCGGTAAACTTCCGACCAAACAAGCGTTCCGATTCCCTATTACGTAAATCGTTATAAGCCCCAACCAATTCATTCTGGACCGTAATATAAGTGCCATATTTGGTTTCCCTATCGTTTTTAAGCGATATAATCGCTTTTGCAGGGCTATCGGAAGAACTAAGATCTCTTCTCCCCTTACAATAACTACAATAATCCGGGCTTCCGGAAGCAGCACCTCCATTGTCCAAGAAGGCCATTGCCTTGGCTCTCAAGTCTTTAAGCTCAATCAATTCATCATCAGCCAGTAATTGGCCATTCATATTTATGTTAACCTGAAAGATATTCTTCTGTTTAATTATAACATCAGTATCTGGCGGCTCAATTGGCGGTAACATACGATCCAAACCTGCATCTGTCTCAATGGTTGTGGTAACCAAGAAAAAGATCAATAGTAAGAAAGCTATGTCTGCCATAGAACCGGCATTTACCTCTGGTGCTCCTGCTCTTCTAGCCATAGTTTATGTTTTATTTACTGAATAATTTTTTAATTCCAGGCAATATTATTGCAACTACCGCAATTACAGTTAGAATAAAGAACACATTAAGTCCCATTCCTATTTTCTTAACTGTACTTTCATCGGACATGGCCATAAAGTCCTCTGAAACATCTGTTCCACTTGACATTACATATGAAATGGCAACAACCAACAGAAACCCAACAGCCACAAACAAAGTCTTCTTAAGACCTTTTGGGTCTGAAAAAAGGTTTTTTAAAGTAAACATTAAGCTAACAATTACCCCTACAGCCAATAATAGGTAGGTTATCATAAACATTGCGTTCATTGGCCCACTCTGGGCCGCTTGAGCTGCAGGCATATTGCTATCAGGAAGCATGAACCAAAGTCCAGCACCGATAAGCCCAACAACTACCAATACTATTTTTAATATTTTATGCATGATACAGTTTGTATTAAGTCCGACTTATTTTTTATGGTCTACCAACATATCAATCAAAGAGATTGATGAATCTTCCATATCATTAACAATACTATCAATTTTTGCAATAATATAGTTATAGAAGATTTGAAGTATGATAGCCACAATAAGACCAAATACCGTTGTTAATAATGCTACCTGAATATCACCTGCAATTAGTGATGCACTCAAATTACCAACTGCACTAATTTTCTGGAAGGCTCGAATCATACCAATTACCGTACCCATGAAACCAAGCATTGGTGCAATAGCAATAAATAAGGATAACCAGGAAACATTCTTCTCCAATTGCCCCATTTGAACACCACCATACGCTACTATAGATTTCTCTGCAGATTCAACACTTTCCCCAACTCTATCCAATCCTTGGTAGTAAATTGATGCAACAGGGCCTTTTGTATTTCTACAAACTTCCTTAGCAGCTTCAACACCACCAGATGCCAAAGCATCTTCAACTTGTTGCTTTAATTTTGCAGTATTTGTGGTTGCCATGTTCAAATAGATAATTCTTTCAATGGCAACTGCCAAACCAAGAATCAAACATAAAAGAACAATACCCATAAATCCGGCACCACCTGTTATGAACATTTCCTTTAGAACCTGGGTGAAACCTTTGCTAGCCTCAGGAGCTGCATCTTGCAAAACTACTGCCGCTGCAACGTTTGCACTTACTGTATTTGTACCTGCTACAAATAACCCAGCAACTGCTAGGATAGAGAATGATCTTTTCATTTTTTCAAACTTAAATTTAGTTATTTAATAGGGTTAAAGATAAAAAAAAATTGCAATAATAAAAGTAAAACTTAATGCAGAGAGGAAGGGATTCGAACCCTCGATACACTTTTGGTGTATACACACTTTCCAGGCGTGCGCCTTCGACCACTCGGCCACCTCTCTAGTTTAGCCTTAAAGGTTGGCCAATTAACAAAAAAATAATTAAGTAATAAAATTAAAGTTGTTATTTTTATTGCATTTCTCCTCGTAGGGATGTTTCAAAAATAGTTTTAAACAGTTTTGGAGAAACCTTACTTCCTAATAAGTACATTAGTTTGGTTATTGCTGCCTCTGTTGTAATATCCTTACCATTAATGATTTGCATCTTCTTCAATGCATCACTGGTTTCATATTGCCCCATAATAACACTCCCTCCTGAACATTGGGTAACATCAACAATATGCAAGCCGCTTGCAATTGCATTTTTTAATTCGGTTAAGAACCATTTTTGGGTTGGGGCATTGCCAGCACCATAAGTTTCCAAAACCAAGGCCTTCAAACCTCGGATATTAAGAATACTATTCAATACCGATTTGCCAAGTCCCGGGAATATTTTTAATATGGCCACATTGGCATCCATATTCTTATGCACTTTTAATTTTTTAAAAGTTTTTGGCTTTGCGATAAACTCGTTATACACCTTTAAATGTACCCCCGATTCTGCCAAGGGCGGATAATTTGGCGAATTAAAGGCCTGAAAATGTTCTGCATTTATTTTGGTAGTTCTATTGCCCCTATATAGCTTATATTCAAAATAAAGACCAACTTCCCGAATAACAGGTTCGCCTTTTTTCCAAAGGCTGGCCAGCTGAATAGAGGTTATGAGGTTTTCTTTGGCATCTGTACGCAAATCTCCTATTGGCAATTGTGAGCCGGTAAGGATTACCGGTTTCGTTAAGTTTTCGAGCATAAAACTCAAGGCCGAAGCCGTATAGCTCATAGTATCACTACCATGTAAAACAACAAATCCATCATACATGGAATCGTTGGCCTCAATCAATTCTACAATATTGGCCCAATGGCCAGGGTTCATATTTGAAGAATCTATGGGTGTATCAAACGATACACTTTCAATTTGGCAATCCAACTGATTCAACTCGGGAATACTCAAAAGAAGCGAATTAAAATCGAAGGCCTTTAGGGCCCCAGATTCATAATCTTTGACCATACCGATTGTTCCACCCGTGTATATAAGTAAAATTCTTGGTTTTTTATCCATATAAGTTATATGCCAAATACTTCTTTAGAATTAATCGTTGTAATGTGCGCAATTTTTTCACTAGACACATTATAAATATCCGCCAACTTTTCCGATACTTTGACCAAATAGGCACTCTCATTCCGTTTACCTCTAAAAGGTACCGGCGCTAAATATGGGGCATCAGTCTCCAACACAATATGTTTTAAATCTATATCGTTCAAAAAAGCATCTATTTTGCCATTCTTAAAGGTTGCGACCCCTCCTATTCCCAATTTCATATTATAGGAGATTGCTTTTTTGGCCTGCTCCAAGGTTCCAGTAAAGCAATGGAATATTCCAAAAAGATCTTGGTCTTTCTCGCTTTCCAAAATCTCAAATATCTCATCAAATGACTCTCTACAATGAATTACAATGGGTAGTTTATATTTTTTCGCCAATCCTATTTGGTATCTAAAAGCTTTTTGTTGCTCTTTCAAAAAAGTCTTATCCCAATACAAGTCAATTCCTATCTCACCAACGGCATAGAATTTTCTTTTTTGGAGCATTTTTTCAACATGATCAAGCTCCTGCCTAAAATTTTTCTTTACATGGGTAGGGTGCAAACCCATCATCAAGAACATATGCTCTGGATATCTTTTCTCCAATTCCAACATTGAATTTGTATAGGTCGAGTCTATTGCGGGAATAAAAAAACGCTTAATTCCCAAATCAAGAGCTTTCTGAATCACCTCGCCCCGATCTTCCTCAAATGCCTCACTATAAAGATGTGTGTGTGTATCTGTCAAAACCATGGAGCAAAAATAACCTTATCTTTGACAAAAAAAATACATGTCTAGCCTCAAAAAGTTTTTAAAGAAAAAAAACTATTTAAAAGTACCTTTAGTATTAACGGCGACAAATCATTTTGAAATAGTTGCAAAAATAAACGGAATCGCAGGGAGGTTTATCCTGGATACAGGTGCTTCAAATACTTGTGTAGGCCTGGATAAGATTGAATTTTTCAATCTGGTATCAAAGGAATCCAAGATCAAGGCAGCAGGTGCCGGTGCCACAAACATGGAAACCTTGATATCCTCTAAAAATAACATAGAAATTGGCAGATGGAATGCCAAGAAGCTGAAAATTGTTCTGTTTGACTTGAAACATGTCAACGAGGCCCTGACTACCCACAAAGCCTTTCCTGTAGACGGAATTATTGGTGCCGATGTGCTAAAAAAATCGAAAGCCGTAATTGATTACAAATCTTCCTGTGTTTATTTTAAACAAAAAGGATCTAAATAATATCAATCCTTTTTTATTCATGTAACACCTCTCGAAATTTACATCTCGAGCGCCTTCTTTACTTGGTTATCCATCAATAGTTCTTCTGGATTTTCCAAAGCCTCCTTAATAGCTACTAAAAAACCTACCGATTCCTTTCCATCTATGACTCTATGATCATATGAAAGAGCCACATACATAATTGGGGCTATCTCAACAGCACCGTTCTTTACAACAGGTCTTTCAACGATATTATGCATCCCCAGAATAGCACTTTGCGGAGGGTTTATTATTGGTGTGGACAACATGGAACCGAATACACCCCCATTGGTAATAGTAAAGGTTCCTCCCGTCATTTCATCAACAGTGATCTCACCTTCACGCGCACGAATAGCAAGTCGTTTTACCTCAGCTTCCACTCCTCTAAAAGTAAGGTTTTCAGCATTCCTAATTACTGGGACCATCAAACCTTTCGGCCCTGAAACCGCAATACTTATATCGCAGAAATCATAGGATATCATCTCTTTACCATCAATCATTGAATTTACAGCGGGGTACATCTTAAGAGCCCTTACAACGGCTTTTGTAAAGAATGACATAAACCCCAGGCCTACACCATGCTTATTTTTAAAAGTTTCTTTGTATTCCTTGCGAAGTGCAAAAATTGGAGACATATCAACCTCATTGAAAGTTGTCAACATGGCTGTTTCATTTTTTGCGGCAACCAAGCGTTCAGCCACTTTTCTGCGTAGCATTGATAGTTTGGACCTAGTTTCACCCCGGCTACCTCCTGTTGTTGGGCTACCCATGGCCGGAACCGCTTTAACAGCATCATCTTTGGTAATCCTTCCATCCTTGCCCGTACCTTGGATTTTCAAAGGATCAATTCCCTTTTCGGCCAACACCTTTTTTGCGGCCGGAGAAGCCGTCCCAGTAGCATAAGTTTGTTTGCTTTTTTGTTCAACTTTTGGAGTCGATGTTTCTGGTTTCACCTCTTCTTTTTGGGTTTCACCTAGCTCGACCCCTGAAGGTTTATCGGCACTAGTATCAATCAAACATACCACCGCCCCAACTTCGACAGCATCCCCTACCTCAGCTTTCAAGGTAATGGTACCACTTTCCTCAGCAGGAAGTTCCAAAGTGGCCTTATCGGAATCCACTTCAGCAATGGCCTGGTCCTTTTCGACATAATCACCATCTTCGACCAACCATTCCGCAATCTCAACTTCTGTGATAGATTCTCCCGGCGATGGGACTTTCATCTCTAAAATCATTCTTTAATAATTTGATATTTTATTTCTTCGTTTTTCTTCTAGTCAAGTTATCCTTGTTCTTATCAAAGACGTAATCTATAACTTGTTGATGCCTATTTTTTGAGCGCACGGCGCTACCGGCAGAGGGTGATGCATAAAATCTCCTTGATGCGACCCTAAATTTATTTGATTCACTAAAATGCATCATCAAGTGACTCCAAGCGCCCATATTCCGCGGTTCTTCCTGTGCCCAAACCAAATCATCAGCCTTGCCATATTTGGCAATAATCGCTTTTATTTGTTTTGAAGGCAACGGAAACAATTGTTCTATCCTAACCAATGCAACATCTTTCCTGCCCTGATTTTCCTTTTCGTCTAAAAGATCGTAGTAGAATTTTCCTGTACAGAATACTAAACTTTTGATTTTATTAACATCAGCTGTTGTATCATCAATGACTTCTTGAAATCTGCCTAATGCAAATTCCTCGACAGTCGAAACAGCTTTTGGATGACGCAAGAGGCTTTTGGGTGTGAAAATTATCAAGGGTTTTCTGAAATTAACTTTCATCTGACGTCTCAATATATGAAACATCTGCGCAGGTGTACTCACATCCGCAATATACATATTATCCCTAGCACACAATTGCAAATACCTTTCCATACGTGCTGATGAATGCTCTGCTCCCTGACCTTCATACCCGTGCGGCAACAACATCACCAAACCATTTTGCAATTTCCATTTATCCTCAGCAGCAGAAATATATTGATCGATCATTATTTGGGCCCCATTGCTAAAGTCACCAAATTGAGCTTCCCAGATTGACAAGGTGTTAGGGCTCGCCATGGCATATCCATAGTCGAATCCAACCACTGCGTATTCTGATAAGAGCGAGTTATAAATTTGAAACTTGCCTTGTTTATCTGATATAAGGTTCAATAGCATCACCTCCTCCTCACTCTCCTCCACCTTCATGACGGCATGTCTGTGCGAAAAGGTGCCCCTTTCCACATCCTGACCTGACATTCGTACGCCAAAACCTTCTTCTAATAGAGTGCCAAAGGCCAGCAATTCGCCCATGGCCCAATCCAACTTATTGGCCTCAAAGAACATTTTTTTACGGTCATTTACCAGCTTAACAATCTTTCTCAAAAACTTCTTTTCAGCAGGAAGTTCAGTAAGTACCTTGGCAATTTGAGTCAATTTATCAATACTGTAAGTCGTATCAACAGTTTCTAACATCTCCCATTCCCGAACGGCTTCGAATCCACTCCATTCATCTGCCATAAAAGGTGTAACAATAGTCTTGTCCTCTTTTCTGGAGTCTTCCAGTTTTACTTCCAAAGAAGATTTGTATTCTGCCTCAAGTTGTTTCACATAATCTTGTTCAATCACCCCTTCCGCAAGAAGCTTGTCAGCATAAATATCCCTGGGATTTTTATGCTTGGCAATTACCTTGTACAACTTTGGCTGTGTGAATCGTGGTTCATCACCTTCGTTATGCCCATACTTTCTATAGCCTAACAAGTCAATAAAAACATCAGAATTGAAGCGCATACGATACTCCAATGCAAAGAGAGAGGCATGTACCACCGCTTCGGCATCATCTGCATTTACATGCAAGACTGGGCTTAGCGTTACCTTACCAACATCTGTGCAATAGGTAGACGACCTGGCATCCTTATAGTTGGTTGTAAATCCAATTTGATTGTTTACAACCATGTGAACGGTACCATTTGTCTTATAACCATCCAAAGTAGCCATTTGCACTAATTCATAGACAATACCCTGCCCGGCAATGGCAGCATCCCCATGCACGACAATAGGCAACACCTTTGAAAAATCATCAGGGAAATTGGCATCTTGTTTTGCCCTGGCAATACCTTCAACCACCGCACCAACAGTCTCAAGATGAGAAGGGTTGGGCGCAATGTTCATTTTTATCTTGTTACCCTTATCCGATTTCCTATCCGACGTCCAACCCAAATGATATTTGACATCGCCATCAAAAATCTCTTGTTCATAATCCTTTCCATCAAATTCACTAAAAATGTCTTTTGCCGATTTACCGAAAATATTGGTCAAAACATTAAGACGACCCCTATGGGCCATCCCCATTACAAACTGTTCAACCCCCATTTCTGCCGCCCGCTCCACGACGGCATCCAAGGCTGGAATCAATGATTCATTTCCTTCCAAGGAAAATCTTTTTTGGCCTACATATTTTGTATGAAGAAATCCTTCAAAAGACACTGCTTGGTTCAACTTCCTGAGAATGTGTTTTTTTCGATCATTATCAAAAGTCGGATGATTATCATTGATATTCAGCCGATTTTGCATCCACTCGACAAGCTCAGGTTTGCGTATATACATATACTCTACACCAATGGCATCGCAGTAAATTCGCTTCAAATGACCAATAATCTCCTGCAAAGGTTTTGGACCTATCCCAATTATCTCACCAGCAGTGAAAACCGTTTCCAGATCATCAGTTGAAAGTCCAAAATTCTCTACGTCCAAACTTGGAATATACTGTCTACGATCACGAACGGGATTTGTTCTGGTAAAAAGGTGGCCCCGACCTCGATAGCCATTTATCAATCGTATTACCTGAAATTCTTTATGTAGCGCTTCTGGCACTTCGCCCCCAGCTGTTACCGAAGTTATTGCACTTCTATTTTGGGATGGCAGGTCTAACTCGTCCAAAGTGCTTTCCATGCCAAAATCGAAACCTTGAAAAAAAGCTCGCCAACTGGGCTCAACACTATCGGGATTTGTTAAATATTTGTCGTATAACTCTGCGAAGAAAGAGGTGTGCGCAGTGTTTAAAAAGGAATACTTATCCATAAGGGGTTCTCTATCTTAACCACAAGATTTGCTCAAAAATACAATATTTCCCATATC